>JAGWRL010000092.1 GCA_028876585.1 Pseudomonadota bacterium
GCGCCCGCCGATTCCCGTCGCGCCGGGCGAGGCCTGTTGCGTCGTCTCGTCCTTTGCCTTGTCGAAGAACAGGATGTAGCCGAGCCCCGGCTGCCCCTCGCCCTGCGCCCAGGCGTTCATGCGGTCGGCGAAGGTGCGCTGGCCGCCGCTTGGCGCGGGAATCGCCCATACTTCATTCTTCGGCTGCTCCAGCATCCGCGCGAACACCTTGAAGCCGCTCCCGCGGAAATGCTCGGAGACATTCTGCATCACGATCGGATTGCGCAGGTCCGGCTTGTCGGAGCCGTATTTGCGCATCGCCTCGGCGTAGGGGATGCGCGGCCACGGCGAGGGCGTCACCGGCTTGCCCTCGGAAAATTCCTCGAACACGCCGCGGATCACCGGCTCCATCGCCGCGAACACGTCCTCCTGCTCGACGAAACTCATCTCGATGTCGAGTTGGTAGAATTCGCCCGGCAGCCGGTCGGCGCGCGGGTCCTCGTCGCGGAAACACGGTGCGATCTGGAAATAGCGGTCGAAGCCCGCCATCATCAGCAATTGCTTGTACTGCTGCGGCGCCTGCGGCAGCGCGTAGAATTTGCCGGGATGGATGCGCGACGGCACCAGAAAGTCGCGCGCGCCCTCAGGGCTGGAGGCGGTCAGGATGGGGGTTTGAAACTCCGAGAATCCCTGCCCCTTCATGCGGGCGCGCATGGAATCGACCACCTTGCCGCGCAGCATGATGTTCCTGTGCAGCTTCTCGCGCCGCAGATCGAGGAAGCGGAACCTGAGCCGCGTGTCCTCGGGGTAAGGCTGATCGCCGAACACCGGCAGCGGCAGATCGCCGGCCGGGCCGAGCACTTCGAGTTCGCGCACGTAAAGCTCGATCTGGCCCGTCGGCATGTCGGCGTTCTCGGTGCCGTCGGGGCGCCGGCGCACCAGGCCGTCGAACCGCACCACCGTCTCGGCGCGCAGTTTTTCCGCCGCGGCAAAAGCCGGCGAATCCGGATCGACCACGCATTGCGTCATGCCGTAATGGTCGCGCAGATCGACGAACAGCACGCCGCCATGATCGCGGATGCGGTGGCACCAGCCGGAAAGACGGGCGTCCTGGCCGTTCTCGGCCAGGGTCAGCGCGCCGCAGGTGTGCGAGCGGTAGCGGTGCATGAGCGTGTTTTTCCACTGATTTCGCGGTTCGGAGGCGCTGCCTAACCGAAAACGCGGCCGGGGTGAAGCCGGCGCATCGCCGCGCGCGCCCCGCGCCCTGTGCAAATTCGCGATCGCGCCGGCGATTTCGGGGTAAGGTGCGCTTATGTTGATCGTTCACGATTTCGCCAATGCGAGTTTCGAGCCATGGCCGGGTTCCGGCCATATCCCGGAGGGGGCGACCTGGATCGACGCCAACGCGCCGACGGCGGAGGAAACCGCCTTCATCGAACGCGCGCTCGGCGTCACGCCGCCGAATCTGGCGAAAATGTCGGAAATCGAAAGCTCCAGCCGGCTCTATCGCCTGCGCGATTCGGTCTGCGTCACGCTGCCGCTGCCGCGCCGCGAGCCCGACGGCGCGGTCGCCATGCATCCGCTGGCGCTGATCGTCACCCCGAAAGCGCTGCTGACGGTGCGCTACGAAGCGCTCAAACCCTGCGAACCCCAGCATCTGGAGGCGATGGGCCTCGACCGCACCCATCCCAGCGCCGTCGGCGCCACGCTCGCCCTGCTCGAAACCATCGTCGACCATCTCGCCGACGAACTCGAACTGGTGACCGCGCGGCTCGATAAATGTTCGCGCCAGATTTTCGCTGCGCCCGACAAGAGCGCGCGGGGGATGCGCTCCAATCTGCTGAAAAGCCTGATTCCCGAGATCGGCCGCCAGCGCGAATTCAATTCGCTGGTCGACGAAAGCCTGCTGACGCTCACCCGCGCCGTCCCCTTTCTCGCCACGGAATTGTCGGCCCGCCTTACGCCGGAAACGACCGCCCGGCTCGACCGCATCGGCCGCGACGTGCAATCGCTGAGTTCGCACGAGAATCGATTGTCGGAAAAAATCCAGTTCCTGCTCGACGCCAGCCTCGGCCTGATCGGCGTCGAGCAGAACGACATTTTCAAGGTGCTGACCATCGTCTCGGTGATCGGCATCCCCCCCACCCTGATCGCCAGCATGTACGGCATGAATTTCAAGACCATTCCCGAATATGACTGGAGCTGGGGCTATCAGTACGGCCTGACGCTGATCGTCGCCAGCGCGCTGATTCCGTTGGCCTGGTTCAAATATCGGCGGTGGTGGTGAGCCTTTTCCCTGACGCTTTGGCCGCGCGCGCACGCGCGTTGATTGAACGCTTGCGCGCATCGGGGCTGAAGCTCGCGAGCGCGGAATCCTGCACCGGCGGCCTGATCGCGGCGCTGCTGACCGAAATTCCGGGCTCCTCCGACGTGTTCGAGCGCGGCTTCGTCACCTATTCCAACACGGCGAAACAGGAGATGCTCGGCGTCGCCGCCGCGACGCTTTCGGCGCACGGCGCGGTCAGCGCGGCGACGGCGCGGGAGATGGCGTTGGGGGCGCTCAGCCATTCGCGGGCGCAGGTCGCCGTCAGCGTCACCGGCGTCGCGGGTCCGGGCGGCGGCAGCGCGGAGAAGCCGGTCGGGCTGGTGCATTTCGCCTGCGCCGGGCCGCAGGGACGGCTGGTGGCGGTGGAGCGACGATTCGGCGATCTCGGCCGCAGCGCGATCCGCATGGCCTCGGTCGCGCAGGCGCTCGACCTCATGGAGGCGGCGGCCGACAGCCTGCGCGTTTAGCCGCCCGCCGCCGCGCCCTTCGGCAGCCTACGCTTGAGCAAGTCGACGATCATCGCGCCCTCGGCCTCGTCGAGGCCGACGCCGGCGTAGACCGTGCGCGCGCCATAGACGAATTTCACGCCGCCCGACGCCGGCGCCCAAAGCATCGGATTGTCGAGACGCCGGCGCGCGAACAGTTCGGGCGAACCGGCCGCCGACAGGTTGTGGATGTGAGCGCCGCGATAGAGCCGGCGCCGCACGAAGCCCAACAATTCGGCGGAAATTTCCAGATCGGCGCCGGCGGCGCGAATCGTCTCCCGCCCCGCCGCCATCCAGGCCAGGGTCGCGATCACGCCGGCTTCGCCAAGCGCCCAACCGCACAGCCAGAAGGCGAGAAACGGCGAGAAATCCGCCCACATCCGCGCCATGGCGGCCGCGCCGCCAAAACTCCAGCCGGCGAGCCATACCGTCAAAAACGCCATCAGGAACAACGAACGGCGCGCCGGAACGACGATCCGCTGTCCGCCGTCGGCGGCGGCCTCGACGCGAAATCGCGGCGCCAGCGGGGCGGCGTAGGCGTTGGGAGCGTTCGACATGGCCTTCCCCTCCGGAGCGGCGGCGAGCCGCCATTTTGCGCCGCGCGGCGACGCCAAGCCAGCCTTTACGGGACGCGCCCGCCGACGCGGATCCACATTTTCACACTCTTCCCCGCACGCGCCAAACGAAGGTCAGCCGCCGAGCCTTCGCCACGTTCGCGCCGTAACGCTCAAGTCCCCGACGAATCGGAGACGAAGATGAAGCCTATGCGCCTCGCCATTCTAACGGCGGTCCTCGCCGCCCCCTTGCTGGCGCCGCACGCCGCGCTCGCCGGGGCGGGATTGGGGTCGCAATTCCCCAGGGCCTGCGCGCCCGGCTACCACCCCGACCGGGGCGGCAATTGCCAGCCTAACGGGGGCGAGAGCAACCGCTTCTGCCCTGACGGCACGGTGTATGAGCCGATCCCCGACGGCTGGATGTGCGAACCGCCGCCGCGCGAAGCCTATTGAGCTTTCGCCGGCGCGCCGCCCGCGCCGTAAATCTTGTCCGCCCGCGCCTCGAAGGCGCTGGCGAAGGTGCGGAACACCGCGTCGAACATCGAGCCCATCAACGCGGCGAGCAGCCGCGACTTGAATTCGTACTCGATGAAGAATTCGACCCGGCACCCCTCGCCCTCGGGCGCGAAATTCCAGATATTGCGCAGCCGGCTAAACGGCCCCTCGACATATTCGACCGTGATCTTCATCGCCTTGCGGTCGAACGTGTTGCGGGTGACGAAGCGCTCGCGGATCGCCTTGTAGCCGACTTCCATCTCCGCCAGCACGATCGCATTGCCGTTGGCGTCGTCGCCGCGCGGCCGGGTCTTCATGCTGACGCAAAACGGCAGAAATTCCGGGTATTTGTCGCAATCGGCGACCAGATCGAACATCTGCTGCGGGCTGTGGCGGACTTTGCGCGCGCTGCGAAACGAGGGCACGTTCAGCCCTCGTAAGCCATGAAGACGTAAACCCCGGCGAACAGCAGCGCCGACACCAGCGTCGTCGCCAGCAGCTTCACGCCGATATTCGGCGTGACGGGGGCGCCCGCATCCGTGCCGGCCGGGCGCTCGCCGCCGGCTTCCGCCTGATTGCGCACGCCGAACGGCAGCACCGCGAACAGCACCACCCACCACATCGTGAAATAGATGGCGAGCGCGAGCGGCCAGGTCATGACCGGTCCGTCAGTTCGTCGGCGCGGGCGTCGGGGGAGCCGCGGGCGTCGCAGGAGCCGCCGGCGCAGGCGCGGGCGCGGCGCCGCCCTTCAACTGATCGAGCAGGTTCGGCTCCGCCGATTTCTGCGTCGCCGATTTCGCCGGCGCGGTCTCGTCGATGATCGAACGCGGCGCGCGATTCCAGCCCGCCAGAATCGACATCAGCAGCGCCGAGGCGAAGAACAGAGCGCCCAGAATCGCCGTCGCGCGCGACAGCGCATTGGCCTGTCCGCGTCCGGTCATGAAGCCGCCGCCGCCGCCCGTTCCCAGCGCCCCGCCCTCGGAACGCTGCAACAGAACCACGCCAACGAGCGCAACCACCACCAACAGGTGGATGACGATGAGCACCGACATCATCGACCTAAATCTCCGCCGGACGCGCCGGTTCCCTCGGCGTCGCGAAACGCCCGCCTTTTGAAAAATCGCGCGCTCGTAACACGCGCGCGCCCGGCCGTAAACGATTCAGCGCGGTTTGCGCCGCGTCGAGCGCGAGCTTCAGCGCACCGGGTCGATCACATCGCGGCTTCCAGCCCGGCCGGGTCGGCGGGCGTGATCGCCACGCTCTCGCCGCAGCCGCAGGCCGAGGTCTCGTTGGGATTGTGGAAGCTGAACGAGGAGCCGAGCCGGTCGCTCTTGAAATCCATCTCGGCGCCGAGCAGGAACAGCACCGCCTTCGGGTCGATCAGCACCCTGACGCCCTTGTCCTCGATCACCTCGTCGAGCGGATCGACTTTCTCGGCCAGTTCCATCGTATAGGACATGCCGGCGCAGCCGCCGTTGCGGACCCCGACCCGCAGCGCGACCGCCGGCCTGTCCGCCTTCTCCATGATTTCCTTGACCCGCGAGGCCGCCGCCTCTGTCAGACTCATCACCTTCGTGCGCGCAAGTCGCGAAGCCATCGTGTGCAATCTCCGTGCGCCGGGTTCAAGGCCCGGGACGTCCGGCGTAGATATAGCACGTCGCGCCGATTTTTACAGGGAGGCTCGCGCTCAGGCCGCCTTTGTGGCAAACGGCCCCGCCATGATCGACTTTTCCTTCATGGCCCTGATGCACCGCGCCGTCGAGGCGCTTGAGCGCATGACGCCGCAGCCGCCGCAGGCGCCCGATTTCAAGGCCGCCGACGCCTTCGTCTGGCGCGCTGGCGACGAGACGGCGCAGCCGGTGGCGCGCGTCAATCGGGTCGACATCGGCCTGCTCAAGGGCGTCGACCGCGCCCGCGACATCCTGCTCGACAATACGACGCGATTCGCGCGCGGCCTGCCCGCCAACAACGCGCTGTTGTGGGGCGCGCGCGGCATGGGCAAATCCTCGCTGGTGAAAGCCGCCCACGCCGCCGTCAACGCCTCGCGCGGCGAGGCGCGGCCGCTCAAGCTGATCGAGATCCACCGCGAGGACATCGAGAGCCTGCCGGCGCTGATGGGCCGGCTGCGGGCCGATCCGCACCGCTTCATCGTGTTCTGCGACGATCTGTCGTTCGACGGCGGCGACGCCTCCTACAAATCGCTGAAGGCGGCGCTGGAGGGCGGCGTCGAGGGGCGACCCGCCAACGTGTTGTTCTACGCCACCTCCAACCGCCGCCATCTGCTGCCGCGCGACATGATGGACAACGAACGCTCGACCGCGATCAATCCCGGCGAGGCGGTGGAGGAGAAAGTCTCTCTCAGCGACCGATTCGGCCTCTGGCTCGGCTTCCACAAATGCAGCCAGGACGAATATCTGGAGATGGTGCGCGGCTATTGCGCCCATTTCGGCCTCAAGGCGGACGCCGACGAAATCGTGCGCGACGCGCTCGAATGGGCGACCACGCGCGGCTCCCGCTCCGGCCGCACCGCCTGGCAATTCACGCAGGATCTGGCCGGCCGGCTCGGCGTCAGGACGGAGGGTTAGCGATTTCCGTTCGGCTTGGATCGGCCCGCGTCATTCCCGCGCAAGCGGGAATCCAGCGGGACACGACGCGCCCGGCCCCTGGATCCTCGCTTTCGCGGGGATGACAAGGTGGCGGCGCCTCAACTTGATCGGCAGGCGATCTAGCCCGACTTCGGCCGTCGCCGCATTATAATTGTAATGCAATTGCTTGTGATTTGCTTTCGATTTTGACGGCTGACACGTATTGCGTCTGCGCGTTGCCCGTCGCGGGCCGCCAATTTGAACGAAGACTATTTTCGGGGAGGCGCTGTTGTCCAAACCGACGCTGGCGCTGTCCTGCGCCCTGGCCGCGTTCGCTTTGGCGCCGGCGCCCGCCGCCGCCGATCCGGTTCACGCCGTCGCGCTGGACCCGACCACCAACTGGCAACCGCTGAGCGGCGCTTACGGCTTCACCATCACGCCGGCGCTCGATGCGGGCGTCATCCCCTCGGTCTCGCTCTGCCCCAACGCGGCCGACGACGCCAATTGCGTCGCCCTGACGGTGCAGCCGCGCGCGAGCGACGCCACGACGCCGTCGGTCTCAAGTTACACGGCGGCGCTGCCGGCGGCGTTGAGCCCCGCCTTCAAGCAAGCCTCGCGCGCCTATTACGCGCATGACTTCCTGATCCCGAACGACGTTTTCCGCCCGCTGATGTCGGCCGGTTTTCTCAAGGTCGAGGCGCAGGGCGTTGCGACCGCGTGGCTGGAAGTGGGCGTCACCTCGCGCTCTTACGCGATGTTCCTGACTTTGGTGGCGGTGTTGCTCGCGGCCTGGACCTTGTCGCGCTTCGCCCGGCGGCTCGGGGTTCCCGGCGCCAGGCAAACCGGCCTCGCCGCTTTGCGGTCGGCGCCGCTCAAGCTGATCGCCAGCTCGAACGGCTTCGCCAGCCTGTCGCAATTCCAGATCATGCTGTGGACCTTCGTCATCGGCGGCGGCGCCTTCTATGTCGTGGCGCTCAACGGGTCGCTGATTCCCATCAGCGCCGGCACGCTCGCCCTGCTCGGCATCTCCGGCGCCGCCGCGGTGCTGACCGAAGTGAAGAACAACATGCGCGCCGGCGTCTCCGGCGCGTCGATGGACAAGCCGAAGGGCGTGGGCAATCTCAACGTCCACAATGTCGAGAATTGTTCGGATCTGCTGGTCACCTGGACGCCGCCGCCGGACCGGGCGCCGATCGCCGCTTATGTCGTCGAATACAAGGCCGTGGCCAAGGACGGCGAGGCGGCGACGTCGGACGCCGGGTTGATCGGCGACATCAGGGAATGCGGCGTTCGGCTGGTGGGGCTCGCTGCCCAAAAGACCTACCACGTCAATGTCTGGGCGACCAACGCGGCCGGCGACGGCGACGACACCGACAGCGCGCCGGCCGGCGCGAATCTCGCCAACGAGGCGAAGACCGGCGAGGCCGACACGCTCGCCGCCGATGCTTACGACCTGCACGCCACGCTGAACCGGACCACCGAATCCGCCATCGCGCTGGAATGGCGCGCGCCCGACGCCACGACGCGCTACGACGTGCAATTTCGCCGCGCTGACAGCCGCGACGAATGGCGCCGGGCGCCGCCCGATCCGCGCAACCCCGACAACGCCAGCGCGGTGGTGAAAGGGCTCGATTCCGGAGTCCTCTACCAGTTCCGCGTGCGCAAGAAGGACGAGGCGAACGGCTGGTCGAGGCCGGCCACGGCCTCCACCATCCACATTCCGCGCTGGAGCGATCTCGTCATCGACGCCAACCAACCCGCCGAGCTCGACGTCTCTCGCGTGCAGATGCTGATCTTCACCGTGATCTCAGCGATATTCGTAACGCTGAAAATCGCCGACAGCGGCGCCATTCCCGACATTCCGACCAATTATGTCGTGCTGATGGGCATCAGCAACACGGTCTACATCACCACCAAATACGTCCGCCGCTGACCCTCACCGCCGCAGCGCCGCCACACCCTGCCCCGACAGGTCGAGATCGACGACGAAGCCGTCGAGCGTCAGTTTGCGGATCAGCGCGTCGGTGCGCGCCTCGCCGACCGCCCACACATGCGTCTCCAAAATCACCAGCCGCAAGCCGCTGAGATCGGCCTGCATGAGCAGATCGACCTCGCCGCCTTCGATGTCGCAGATCAGCACGTTGGCGTTGGCGCGCGCGCGCTCCTCCTCGAAACAGAAGGTCGGCGTCGAGATCGTCCCCTCGCCGTCCTCGACCAGCCGCGAGGCCCAGAATTGCGGCGACACGTAAAACGCCAGCCGCGCGCCGGCGACGAAGCGGCTACGCGGCGTCAAAGCCCCGCAATAAGCGGCGATGTCGAGTCCATTGCGGGCGAAATTCGCTTTGGCGTCGGCGATCATCGCCGGATTGGCGTCGAAGGTGACGACCCGGTCGGCGCCGATCATGGCGGCCGCCGTCATCGACACCAGCCCGATCGCCGTTCCCACCTCCAGCGCGCGGTCGTCCGGCCGCAGCAGGCGGGTCACGAGGCCGCGCTCGCGATTCTCGTAGGAGCCGACCCGCAGCGCCGCGCCGATCTCGCGCCCATAATCCTGCGCGATCAGCAGGTCGAAGCCGCCGACCGGCGCAATCGCCCCCGCCCGCCCGGGCGGGACCGACCAGGCCGCCGCCAGCGCCCGATATTCGTCGCGCTGCCGGGGATCGTCGCCCGGCGCGCCGAACGCGGCGAACTGGCGGAAATGCAGGTGCCCGCGCCCATCCAGCCGCAGCCGCAGAAAGCGCGCCAGCGCCGGCGGCGCCAGATCGAGCCGATAGCGCGCCGCCGGCTCAACCCGCACGCTCTGCAACGGCCGCCATGCCGCGCCGTCGAGCGAGCCGAGCAGCGTGAACGCACCCAGCCGCTCCGCCATATCAGGCCGATTGTCGATCTCGACGCGATCAACCAGACAGGGGCGGCCGAGATCGACCTGCCACCACGGAAAGTATTCGTGCGCGGTGTGAAAGAAACGCGGCGAGGCGGCGTCGCCGCTGACGGCGACGGCGGCGTCGACCACGCGGCTCGGATCGGTCGACCAGTGCGAAATGGTGCTTTGCAAGGCCGGCCGGCGCAGCGCGAGATTGACGGGATGCATGCCTCAGACCCCCGCCCGCACCGGCCAGCTCACCATCACGATGCCGGCCGCCACGCCGCCCAGCGCCAGCAGGAAGGTCGGCGTCGGCGTCTCGCCGAGCGCCAGCCAGCCTTCAAGCACCCCCACCACCGGCGAGATGAAGGTCAAAGCCGAGAGTTCGGGCGCGCGGTAGCGCTTCAGCAACCAGAACCAGACGAGATAGGTCACGCCGACCACCAGCGCCCCCTGATACAGCAGCGCCGCCACCGCGCCGGCGGAGGGCTTTGCGGGAAAAGGCTCGCCCAACCAGAGCGCGAGCGGAGCGGAAAGCAGGGTCGCCACGAGGATCTGATAGAGCAGCGTCTTGGTCGGGTCCATCGCGCGCAGCCGCGTCGCCTTGATCAGCAGCGTCGAGGCGCCCCAGAGCGCCGCCGCGCCGAGCGCCAGCGCATCGCCCAACAGCCCGCCCGCCGGCCGATAAAACCCCAGCGCCACGCCCAGAAACGCCAGCGCCACGCCGCCCCATTGCCAAGGCGCGAGCCGCTCGCTCGGCAGCACGACGACCGCGCCGAGCGCGACGAAGAACGGCGCCGTGAAAAAGAACACCACCGCGCTCGCCGCCGTGGTGCGCTCGACGGCGAAGAACAGCAGCACGAATTCGAGCGTGAACAGCAGGCCCGCGAACAGCCCGAGCGCATAAGTCCCGTCGCGGGAAAACACCTGAGGGCGAAACGCCGCGGCATAGCCGCCGACCAGCGCCGCGCCGATGCCGTTGCGCAGCGCGCATTGCGTCATCGGCCCGAAGTCGTGCAAGGCGATTTTCGCCGCCACCTGATTGCCGCCCCAGGCCGCGCACAGCACGCTCATCAGCAGAATCGCGAAACGGTCGAGCGGCTTGGCCATGGCGTGTTGGGCCATATCGCCGCGCCGTCCGCAAGGGGCGGCCCGAAATAGCGGAGGGGCGGGCCTTTCCTGGGACCCGCCCCTCGCCTGTGCGTCGCTATTCCGAACCGCTTGTCTCGTGGCTCTCGGATAAGCGACGTCCCGTCCGGGCGACCGCGCGGCCGCCCGTTATTCCATGCCCGCCTTTATAGACCGGCGAGGTAATTGGTGGGATCGACCGGCGTCTGGCCGCGCCGCAGCTCGAAATGCAGTTGCGGGGTGGAGACGTCGCCGGTCTGGCCGGATTTGGCGATCACCTGGCCGCGCTTGACCGAATCGCCGCTCTTCACGTCGAGTTCGCCATTGTTGGCGTAGGCGGTGACGAAGCCGTTGGTGTGGCGGATCAGCACCAGATTGCCGTAGCCCTTCAACGCGCTGCCGGCATAGGCGACCTTGCCGTCCTCGGAGGCGCGCACCGAAGTGCCCTCGGGCAACGCGATATTGATGCCGTCGTTGCCGCCGGACTTGAAGCCCTGAATGATGCGGCCGCGCGCCGGCCAGCGGAACTGGCCGTTCTCGGCCGCTTTCGTCGCGTCGTCGCTGGAAGCGGTGGCCACATTGCCGGTCGGCGTCTTGTCGACCTCGGGCCTGCGGGCGACTTCAACCTTGGCCGGCTTGGCCGCCTCGGCGGCCTTCGCGGGCTTGTCGGTCTTGGCGACCTTCTCGGTCTTGGCCGGCTTCTCGACCTTGGCGAGCTTCTCCGGTTCGCTCTTCTTCGGCTTCTCGGCCTTGGCGAGCTTCTTCGCGTCGCGCTCCTCGTGCGCCTTGGCTTCCGCCTTGCGGTCCTTGTGGGAGACCTCGGCCTTGCGGTCGTCGTCGCTGGAATCGTCGCGCGCGTCGCGCTTGGCGACATGGCGCGGCTTTTCCTTCGCGTCGCGCGGTTCGGCCTCGGCTTTGGCTGCCGTGGTCGCGCCGTTGGCGTTGTAGACGGGAATGACGACCCGCATGCCGCTGTGAATCTCGCTGCGCGAATGCAGGCCGTTGGCGCTCAGCAGCGCCGCCTCGGGCACGCCGTAGCGGCTCGACAGCGCAGCGGCGTCGTCGCCCGCGCCGACCACGATCGGCGAGCCGCCGACCGCCGTCCAGCCTTTCGCGGTGCCGCCGACGGGTTCGATGCGCGACCGGATCGCGCCGGTGGCCTCGGGCGCCGGGGTGGCGGCGGCGGCGACCGCGCTCGGGCTCGGCCGGGCGGCGGTGGCGTAATTGTTGTTGTAGGGCTTGCCCGCCGCCAGCGGCGACGACGACACCCGCGGCGTCGGCGCGACGGCGTCGTTGGACGCGGTTGCGAAAGGATTGGAAAAGGGATTTCCCCCGTCGGCGAAACGCGTCGCGTCCGCGCAACCCGACAGCCAGATCCCGACCAGACCCGTCAACGCGAAACGAAAAGCGTTTCGTCGAACGGCCAATGCGACGCCCTCACTCATCGGCTTAAACCCACCCCACGCAACCCACTATGGGACGCACCATGAAGGCGCGCGGTTAAGGCCGGGTTTAAGATGAATCCTTGGTGTCGCGACGAAGTAAAAAAGTTTCGCGGCTCAAAGCGCGCGCATCAGCCCCACCACCAGCGGCGTCAGCGTCCTGACCGGCCCGAGCGCCTCCGCCTGCACGCCGCCGTCGGCCGCGCGGGTCAGGCGGACGATGCGCTGCGCGTCCTCATCGACGATCGCCGCCACCAGCGCGCCGCCCGGCGTCAGCCAGCGGGTGAGCCGCGGCGCGGGCGGCTCGATCAGCGCGTGCACGATCACCCGGTCGTAGCGCGTCTCCTTGGCGCTCGGCGCGAGGCCGTCGGCGTAGAGCACCCGCACATTGTCGAGCCCGAACGCGGCCAGCCGCGCCCCCGCCTCCACCGCCAGCAACTGGCAGCGCTCCAGCGACACCACCTCGCCGGCGATCTGGGCCAGCAAGGCGGCGGCGTAGCCGGAGCCGGCGCCGATCTCCAGCACGCGGTGCGACGAATTGACGCGCAGCGCCTCGATCATCGCGGCCGCCGTCGAGGGCGGCGGCGCGGTCTGGCCGCCGCCGATCGGCAGCGCGATGTCGCGCGCGGCGATGTCGGCGTAGCGCTGCGGCACGAAGAACGAGCGCGGCGTGCGCTCCAGCGCGCGCAACACGCGCAGGTCGCCAAGCCCGCGCTGCCGCATCTTCAGCGTGAACTGCGCCCGCTCGCGCGCTTCCAACTCCGTCGCCGCGCCGGTCATGCCCTCATCCCGCCGCGAAGGCCTCGGCGTAGCGCCGCCGCTCGGCCTCGTCGGTGAGGTCGATGCGCAGCGGCGTCACCGAGACTTTATGCGCCGCCAGCGCCTCCAGATCGGTGCCCTGCCCCGGCGTGAAGCCGGCGCGCTGGAACATCAGCCAGTAATAGGGAATGTTGCGGCCGTCGCGCCGCTCCTCGATCCGCAGCAGCTCCGCGTCGCGCCGCCCCTGCGCCGCCACCACCACGCCCTTGACGTCGGCCGCCGCGCAAGGCGGGAAATTGACGTTGACCAGCACGCCGGGCGGTATGCCGATGTCGAGGATTTTCTGGATCGCCTGCGGCGCGAACGCCTCCGCCGCGTCCCAGATCGGCCGCTCGCGCCCCTCGATGCCGCCATAGGATTGCGACAGCGCGATCGATTTGATGCCGAGCAGCGTGCCCTCGATCGCGGCGGCGATGGTGCCGGAATAGGTGACGTCCTCGGCGACGTTCTGGCCGCGATTGACGCCCGACAGCACGAGATCCGGCGGCTTGTCGGCGAGGATGCGCTTGCACGCCATCAGCACGCAATCGGTCGGCGTGCCCTGCACCGCGAAATGCTTGGGCGCGACCTCGCGCAGCCGCAGCGGGCTCGACAGCGAGAACGAATGCGCCACGCCCGACTGGTCGGTCTCCGGCGCGACGATCCACACATCGTCGGAGAACTGGGAGGCGATGCGCTCCAGGAGCTTGAGGCCCGCGGCGTGAACGCCGTCGTCGTTGGTCAGCAGAATGCGCATGGAGCCGTCTCGTCGCTAGGGTTGCGGCCGCTTTTAGCGCGCGCCGGCGATTCGCGCGACAGCCGCGCGCCATCCGCCGCCGGCAGCGCAATAAAAAAGGCGCCGGAACGTTCCGGCGCCTTTTCTGTCGTGGATCGCGAGGGGATCAGTGCGCCAATATCGCCAGCAGCAGCAGCGCGACGATGTTGGTGATCTTGATCGCCGGGTTGACGGCCGGGCCGGCGGTGTCCTTGTAGGGGTCGCCGA
>JAGWRL010000093.1 GCA_028876585.1 Pseudomonadota bacterium
GCGCCCAGCAGCAGCGCCAGTTCGGATTGCGAGAAGCGCAATTCGACGGGGACGCGCTGGCCGGCCGGCGCGCGCCGCTCGCCCACCGCCACCACCAGGAAGCGGGCGAGCCGGACGACCAGCGGATGCAGCGCGACATCCTCCAGCCGGGCGCTGACGCGGCGCAGCCGGGCGCACAGGAAGTCGATCACGGCTTCCGTCATGCCCGGCCGCTCGCGCATCAGCCGCCTGAAATCCTCGCGCGCCAGCAGGTAGGCGAGCGTCGGCGCGAGCGCGGTCGCCTCCGCGCTGCGCGGGCGGCCGTCGAGCAGCGCGATCTCGCCGAACATCCCGCCGGGGCCGACGATCTCGAAACTCAGTTCGCGCCCTTCCGCCGTCGAGACCGCGAGCCGGACCTGACCCTGTGCGACCACATAGAGCGAGGCGCCGGGATCGCCGCGCGAAAACACCAGTTCGCCCTTGACGAAACGCGTCTCGCGCAAGCGCCGCGCGCAGGCGGCGAGATCGTCGGCGGCGAAAGCGCCGAACAGGCTCGCGCCGCGCAACAGGCGGATCAATGCGTCGTCGTCGCCCGTGGCCGGCCTCCCCCAAGCGCGTTGACTCGCTATGAGCGATTGATCAGACTTATATCACGAGGATCATCTCGTCCGAAGGACCCGCCATGTCGATCTCGATTTCGCGGACTTCCCCGCTTTACGCTCGCGCCTCGGCCGCCATCGGCCGCCGACCGGTCTTCCTGGCTCTCGCCGCTTTCGCCCTCGCCGGCGCCTCGCCCGCGCTCGCCGCCTGCGCGCTGGCGCCCGATCCCGATCACGCCGGCGCGCGCATGTTGCAATGCGGCGCGGCGGTGACCGCGCATCTCGCCGAGGGGACGATCGCGCGCCCCGTCGGCGGGAACAAGGCGAACCCGCCGCGGGCGCTGCGCCTGTCGCAGGGCGCAGTGCTGATCGAGTTCCAGCCGCAGCCGGGCGCGGAGACGTTTCAGATTCTCACCCCGGAGGCGATCGCCGCCGTGCGCGGCACCAACTGGGCGGTCGAGATCGAGCGCGGCAAAACCTCGGTGTTCGTCGTCAACGGTCAGGTCGAGGTGCAAGCGCGCCGCAGCGGCGCGACCGCCACGCTCGGCGCCGGCGAGGGCGTCGACGTCACCCGCTCGACGAAAGCGCTGGAGGTCAAGCACTGGCCGGAGCCGCGCGTGCGCAAGCTCCTCGCCCGCTTTGGTCGATGAAGGCGTTTGGGCTCAAACCCGGCGTCGCGCTGGCGCTCGGGTTTGCGGTTATCGCCCTGCTGTGGGGCGGCTATCTCGGCCTTGGCCAGCTTGTCGGCCGCCGCTCGCCGCTCGACGGCGTCGAATACCTTACGCTCGATTGGCGGTTCCGTTTGCGCGGGCCGCGGCCGCCGCCCGGCGAGGTGGTCATCGTCGCCATCGACGACGAGACGACGCGGCTGCTCGGCGCCTTCACGCCGCCGCGCGACGTGATCGCCCGCATTGTCGACGGGCTGGCGCGCGCCGGCGCCGACGCCGTCGCGCTCGACATCGCCTTCCTCGATCCCGGTCCGCCCGAGCCCAACCGCGCGCTCGCGGGCGCCTTGGCCGCTTCGCCGACGGTGGTGGCCGCCGTCGCGCAGTTCGATAAGCCGAAAAGCGCGACGGCCGTCGCCCCGCTCGACGATCTCGCGCTCGCGCCGCGTCCCTCGACGATACTCTGGCCCGTCGAGCCGCTGCGCGCGGCGAC
This sequence comes from Pseudomonadota bacterium, assembly GCA_028876585.1. The sequence continues at coordinate 1,737 of JAGWRL010000093.1, forward strand.
GCGGGCCAGCGTCGTCAACGTGTCGACCGACGCCGCCGGCGCGCCGCGTTTCGTTCCGCTGCTGTTTCGCGACGGCGAAGGTTATGCGCCCGCCTTCGCGCTGGAGGCGGCGGCGGCGCTGCGCAAGGCGACGGCCTCGTTCGACGACGGCTCGGCGCGCGTCGGCGGCGCGCCGATCCCGCTCGATCTGGGTTTCCATCTGCCGTTGAACTACTACGGCCCGCGCGGCTCGTTCACCGTCATCAGCGCGGCGCGCGTGCTGGCCGGCGAGCTCGCGCCGGGGTCGCTGCGCGGCAAGATCGCGGTGGTGGGGGCCACGGCGGCGGCGGTTGGCGACCGTTTCGCCACGCCGTTCGATCTCGCCACGCCCGGCGTCGAGATCCAGGCGACCGCGATCGCCAATCTGCTGTCGGGCGGCGGTCTCGCCCGCACGCTGCAACTGCGCCGGCTCGACGCCGCGACGGCCATCGCCCTGCCGCTGCTGCTGGTGGGGCTGATCGCCTCGCGCCGGCCGCTGATCGGGCTGTCCGTCGCGGCGCTGGCGATCGTCGTCTGGCTCGCGATCACGGTGCTGGCGTTCGAGCGCGGCCTGTGGCTCGCCGTCGCGACGCCGTTGGCGGCGGCGGCGCCGATCGCGGTGGGCTTTGGCGCGGCGCGGGTGGTCGCCGACCGGCGCCGCGCGAGCCGGCTCGAACGCGCCGTGGCGACGCTCGCCGGCTTCCAGTCGCCGGCGCTGCTGGCGCGCCTGCTCGCCGCGCCCGATTTCCTGCGCGAGCCGGTGCGGCTGGACGCGGCCGTCGTGTTCGTCGATCTCGCCGGCTTCACCGGCGCCTCCGAGCGGCTGGGGCCGCTGGCGACGCGCGACTTCATCGGCCAATTCCAGTCGATCGTCGGGCGCGTCGTCGCCGCGTTCGGCGGCGTCGTCATCGCCTTCATGGGCGACGGCGCGATGATCCTGTTCGGCCTGCCCGATCCGCGGCCCGACGACGCCGCGCGCGCGCTGCGCGCCGTCAAGGGCCTGCGCGAGGCGCTGGAAGCCTGGCTCGCCGACGGCCCCGGCGCCGCCGCCGGCGTGGCGGGCGCGCGGTTCGGCGCCACCTGGGGCGTCGTCGCCGCCTCGCGGTTGAGCGCGGCGGGACAGGACCAGATCACCGCGCTCGGCGACCCCGTGAACGTCGCCAGCCGGTTGATGGAGGTCGGCAAGCAGCGCGGCCGGGCGGTGGTCGTCAGCGAGGGCCTCGTCGCGGCGGCGGGCGCCAGCGGTCTCGCCGACGCCGCGCCCGGCGAGGAAGCGACCGTCGACATTCGCGGCCGCCTCGCGCCGATGCGGGTGCGGCTCTGGCGCTGACATCAGCCGCGAACACCGCCATAGGGCTGGACAAAGGCGGGCGGCGCCCTATCATGCCGGCAAGCACAAACGGCCTATAACGGCCGACGAGGGAGGGAACGATGAGACTTGGCGTTGCCGGCTTGGCGCTGGCGTGGGCGCTCGCCGCCGTTCCCGCGCTGGCCGAGGACACCATCAAGATCGGCTACATCGATCCGCTGTCGGGAGGCGGCGCCTCGATCGGCGAAATCGGCCTCAAGACGTTCCAGTACCTCGCCGACGAGGTCAACGCCTCCGGCGGCTTGCTCGGCAAGAAGGTCGAGATCGTCGGGCTCGACAACAAGACCAACCCGCAGGAGAGCTTGATTCAGGCGCAAAAGGCCGCCGATCAGGGCATCCGCATCATCACCCAGGGCAACGGCTCGTCGGTGGCGGCGGCTTTGTCGGGCTGGGTGTCGAAATACAATGACCGCAACCCCGGCAAGGAGATCCTCTATCTCAATTACGCCGCGGTCGATCCGATCCTGACCAACGAGAAATGCTCCTATTGGCATTTCCGCTGGGACGCGAGTTCCGACATCAAGATGGCGGCGCTGACCAATTTCATGCAGGGCAAGCCGAACATCAAGAAAGTCTACCTGATCAATCAGGATTATTCGTTCGGCCAATCGGTGCGCACGACGGCGCGCGCGATGCTGAAGCAGAAGCGCCCCGACATCGAGATCGTCGGCGACGAATTGCATCCGCTGCTCAAGATCACCGATTTCTCGCCCTATGTCGCCAAGATCAAGGCGTCCGGCGCGGATACGGTGATCACCGGCAACTGGGGCCAGGACATCGCGCTTTTGCTGAAGGCGGCCGCCGACGCCGGCTTGCAGACCGACTGGTACACCTATTACGCCGGCGGCGCGGGCGGCCCGACCGGCATCAAACAAACCGGGCTCGCGCATCGCGTCTACGCGATCGTCGAAGGTTTTCCCAATTCCGCGCCCGAGGCGGCGCAGAAATGGGAGACGGCGTTCCGCGCCAAGGAGGGCGTCAGCCTGTTCTACCCGCGCGCGGTCAACGAAATCCGCATGCTCGCGACAGCGATCAAACAAGCCAATTCCGCCGAGCCGAAGGCGATCGCGGCGCAGCTCGAAGGCATGAAGGCCGAGGGTTTCGACGGCGGCGAAATCACCATGCGCAAGGACGATCATCAGCTGTTCCAGGACATGTACATCGGCAGCTTCGGCCCGCTCGACGCGAACGCCAAATTCGACGAGGAAGGCACCGGCTGGGGCTGGAGGAGCGCGGGCGTCGTCAAGGCGAACGACACCATCCTGCCCACGACCTGCAAGATGGAACGGCCCTGACGGTCAGGGTCCGATGTTGCAGCTCATCACCTTCTCGGCGTTGAACGGCGTGCTGTACGGCATGTTGCTGTTCATGATGGCGAGCGGGTTGACGCTGATCTTCAGCATGATGGGCGTGCTTAATTTCGCCCACGCCAGCTTCTACATGCTGGGCGCCTATTTCGGCTTCGAGATCAGCCGGCGCATCGGGTTCTGGCCCGGCTTCGTTGTCGCGCCGCTCGCGGTCGGCGGCGTCGGCGCTCTGGTCGAGCGTTACGGGCTGCGGCGGGTTCACCGCCGCGGCCATGTCGCCGAACTGCTGTTCACCTTCGGGCTGGCCTTCGTCATCGAAGAATTGGTGCAAATGGTCTGGGGCAAGTTGCCGGTCGACTATCGCGTGCCGCCGCTGCTGGATTTCGTCGCCTTCCGCTTGTTTGACACCACCTATCCCGCCTATCGCATGTTCATGCTGCTGGTGGCGGTGGCGATGTTCGCCGCGCTGCTGGCGGTGTTGACGCGCACCCGCGTCGGGCTGATCATCCAGGCCGCGCTGACGCATCCCGACATGGTGGCGATGCTGGGCCATAACGTGCCGCGGATATTCATGCTGGTGTTTGGCGCCGGCGCGGCGCTGGCGGGGCTGGCCGGCGTCATCGCCGGGCCGGCATTGGTGACGCAACCGGCGATGGCGTCGCTGCTGGGGCCGATCCTGTTCGTCGTCATCGTCGTCGGCGGCCTGGGTTCGCTCACCGGCGCCTTCGTGGCCTCGCTGCTGATCGGTCTGTTGCAAACCTTCGCGGTGGCGATGAATTTCTCGCTGGCGGAACTGTTCGGCCCGACCGCGCCGCCGTTGTTGAGCGACCTGTGGCAGGTCACCGTCGCGCAGCTCGCGCCGGTCATGCCCTATATCCTGCTCGTGCTGGTGCTGATCGTGCGTCCGACCGGCCTGATGGGAACGCGCGAATCATGAGCGCCCGCCTTGGCGCGCTCGCCCCCTGGTTGGCGCTGGCGCTGCTGTTTCTTCTCGCCCCGCTCGCCTTCTCGTCGGCGACCGCGCTGACGATGACGAGCCTGATGGGCGTGATGATCATTTTCGCGCTGTCCTACAACGTGCTGCTGGGGCAGACCGGGCTGCTGTCGTTCGGCCATGCCGTCTATTTCGGCCTCGGCGGCTTTGTCGCGATCCATACGATGAACGTCGTCATCCACGACAAGCTGCCGGTGTCGATCCCACTGATTCCGCTGGTGGGCGGGCTGGCGGGGCTCGCCTTCGGGGTCCTGTTCGGGCTGGTCTCGACCCGCCGCGCCGGCATCGTGTTCTCGATGATTTCGCTCGGGCTGGGCGAACTGGTGTCGTCGAGTTCGTTCATCCTGCGCTCGTTCTTCGGCGGCGAGGAGGGGATCA
>JAGWRL010000094.1 GCA_028876585.1 Pseudomonadota bacterium
CAGCGCCGCCGCGCTCTGCGCGCCCGCCAGCAGCGCCCGCAAGGTCGTCGCCAGATCGAGGCCGAGCGCGGCGACGACATGCTGGAGGGCGGCCGGGGCAACCGCGCCGGGCGCGCCGGCGAACACCGCGAAATCATAGACGCCGTGGATCGCCGCCAGCCCGAGCCAGCCAGCGACCGCCGCGACGACGCCGCGCCCGTTCGCCGCTGCGCTCGCCACGACATAGCCGCCCGCCAGCCCCTCGCAGACATGGAACGGCATCGCGGTCAGCGCCCGCACCACCGCCAGCGCCGCCCAGCCGGAGCCAGCGTTGGCGAGGTAGAAAAGATTCTCCAGCGCCGCGAAGCCGAGCGACAGCGCGCCGGCGGCGTAGACGACGTCGCGCCGGTCGCGCGCGAGGTAATGCGGGCGCAGGAACGCGGCGACGCCGATCATCTTGACGCCTTCCTCCGGCAGGCCGGCGAACAGGAAGGCGAGCGTCTGCGGCGAGAAACGCAGCGGATTGACGCGCAGCTCGAACGGCGTCAGCGCCACCGCGACCGCCGCGCCGAGCGTCGCGCCGATGGCCAGCGCGTCGAGGAACAGCCGGCCGCGCAGCCCGCCGCGCCACAACAGCAGCGCCAGCAGCGCGGCGGCGGCCGGCGTCATCGCCCGCGCAAGCCCAGCTTCAGCGACAATACGAAGGCCGAGAAGGCGAACAGCAGGCCGATGACCGCCCCGACCCGCGACACGCCGCCGGCGCGCGCGATTTGCCTCCGCGCGGCCTCCTCATCGGCGGCGCCGGCGCGGATGCGCGCGATGGTCGCGGCGGCCTCGTTCAGATAGAGCCGCAGGCCGAAGGCGCCGATCAGCGACGTGCCGCCGTTGAGGAACGCCAGTTTGGGCACATAGGCGAGCAGCAGCGGCCCGGCCGAGACCAAAGCCGCCCACAGATACATCTTGCGGTAGAGGAACCACGCCTGCGGCGCGAGAAGGCCCGGCCAGCAGAACGAGCCGCCGCGACCGCCGATCCAGGCGTCGTAGGCGCGCAGGATGCGGGCCTGATTGCGGGCGGCGAACAGGGCCATGTCGGCGCGCGCTGACTCCGGCGAGACGGGCAGGCTCATGGCGCGGCGGGCGCCTCTGATGCGCGCAACCCCAGTTCGCGCATGTCGGCGAGCGTGCGCGCATCCAGCACCGAGGCGATCGCGTCGCGCGCCTGCGCCATCACCACCTGCACGCTGCACGGCCGGTCGGGCGCGCAATCGTCGCAGCGGCGATAGAAGGCGCGGCTGGCGCAGCCGATCGGCGCCAGCATCCCGTCGAGCGCGCGCACGATGTCGCCGACGCGGATCGCCTCGGGCGGACGCGCCAGCACATAGCCGCCGCCGCGCCCCTTCTTCGAGTGGACGAAGCCGGCGGTGCGCAATTCGCCGAGAATGGCGTCGAGGAATTTCTTCGGGATCGAATTGGCGGCGGCGATGTCGGCCACCAGCGCCGGCTGGCCGACCGGCATCCCGGCCAGGTGGGTCATCGCCTTGAGGCCGTATTTGCCCTTGTTCGTCAGCATCGTCGCCCCATCCGCTCCGCCTTTTGGCGCCAATTTACCGCGTTTTAAAGCGCCGCTCTCGCCTCGCGCCGAATTTTGCTAGGATTTCGGCGGCGAGCGAGAGGGCGAGACGATGGCGAAGCGACTTTTTCCCGCCCTGGCGGCGCTGTGGCTGCTGAGCGCTCCGGCCTCGGCGGGCGTGCTGACCAGCTTCGACGGCCGCTACCCCTCGGGGGCCATCGTCATCAGCCAGCATTTGCGCAAGTTGTTTTTTGTCGTGCAGCCCGGCGAGGCGATCGCCTATCCCGTCGCGGTCGCCAAACGCGGCAAGGAATGGAGCGGCTTCGCCCGGGTCGATGGCAAATATGTCGAGCCGGCGTGGTCGCCGCCCGATTCGGTCAAGCGCGACCACCCCGAACTGCCCGACGTGATCCCCGGCGGCTCGCCGCATAACCCGATGGGCGCGCGCGCGATCACGCTCGACCGCGACGAGGTCGCGATCCACGGCACGACGCGCAAGATGCGCGCTTCCGTCGGCTCGGCGGCGTCCTACGGCTGCATCCGCATGCTCAACGAGGACGTGATCGACCTTTACGGCCGCGTCAGCGTCGGCGCGGAAGTCGTCATGACGCCCTGACCTAGAAGTCGCAGGCGATCCCCTTGACTTCCCAATCGCCGTAACGCGCGGGATCGAGGCCGCCGCGGCCGCCGATCTCCTTCGCCCGCTCGGCCTGTTCGGCCTCGCGGCGCGCGCGCGCTTCGGCCAGCGCCCGTTGCGCGGCCTCGGGAAGCGGGCGCGACGCGGTTTGGTCTAAATTATCGTTCACAAGCGATCAGATAAGCGGAAACGCGCGCGCGCGCCAGAGGGGCGGCGTGCTAAGAGATTTTCCGAAACGCGATTCGTCGAGGGTGCAGTTTGCCGCCAAATCATCCCGCGATCCGGAAGAACGCGGGCGCCCAGCGCCCGCCGCCTCCCGAAGCGACGCCCGGCTATTTGCCGCGATGGGTCGCAGCGCAGGCGATCAGCGATGCGTTGACGTTAGGTAAACCACTCGACGACCGCTTTCCCGGCCCCGACGGCGACGCGCCGCCGCAGATCCTCGACGCGCGCGACCGGGCGCTGGCGCGCTCGATCGCCACCGTGGCGATGCGCCGGCTCGGCACCATCCGCAAGGCGCTCGGCCGCTATCTCGAAAAGGGGATGCCGCGAAAGTCGGGGCCGCTCGAATCGACGCTGATCGCGGCCTCGGCGCAATTGTTGTTCCTCGACGCCTCCGACCACGCCGCCGTCGATCTGGCGGTGCGGGCGGTGCGCGCCGATCCCGCCAGCGCCCCCTATATCGCGCTCGCCAACGCCGTGCTGCGCAACATCGGCCGCGCGAAGGACGAAATCCTCGGCGACGCCGAACCGCTCGACGACGCGCCCGCCTGGCTGGCGGCGCGCTGGCGGGCCCATTACGGCGAGGAGACTTTGCTGGCGATCGCCGCCGCGCATCGCTGCGAGCCGACGCTCGACCTGACGGTGAAGAGCGATCCCGAGGGCTGGGCGCAAAAGCTCGGCGGCGTGGTGCTGCCGACCGGCTCGGTGCGGATCGAGCCGCATACGCCGATCCCGGACCTGCCGGGCTTTAGCGACGGCGAATGGTGGGTGCAGGACGCCGCCGCCGCGCTGCCGGCGATGCTGCTGCCGATCTCGCCCGGCGACCGCGTGGTCGATCTCTGCGCCGCGCCCGGCGGCAAGACGGCGCAACTGGCCGCGCGCGGCGCCCGCGTCTTCGCGCTCGACCGCTCGGCGCACCGGCTGAAGCGGGTCGCCGCCAATCTGGAGCGGCTGAAGCTGGAGGCGGAGCTGGTGATCGCCAACGCCGCGACTTACGAGGCCGCGCCGTTCGACGCCGCTTTGGTCGACGCGCCCTGCTCCTCGACCGGCACGATCCGCCGCCATCCCGACGTCGCCTGGACCAAGCGCTCCAACGACATCACGGCGCTCGCCAAGACGCAGGCCGAACTGCTGGCGCGCGCGGTGTTGCTGACCAGGAAGGGCGGCACGATCGTCTATTCCACCTGCTCGTTGGAGCCGGAGGAGGGCGAGGCGCAGATCGCCGCGCTGTTGCGCCGCCAGCCCGACGTGTCGCGCGAGCCGATCCGCGCCGACGAGATCGGCGGCCTGGCCGAATGCATCACGCCGCTGGGCGATCTGCGCACGCTGCCGTGCCACTTGCAGGCCGCGACGGCGCGCCAATCCGGCCTCGACGGGTTTTTCGCGGCGCGGCTGCGCAAGAATTGAGCTATTCCATCCCTTTGTCGGTCAACGTCCGCAGAAACGCGACCAGCGCCTCGATGTCGCCATTGTCGAGCCGCGGCCTCTGGCCGATCTTGCGGTCGTAAGGAACTTCCGTCGTGTTGAGCCCGGCGCGCAGGTGCGCCGGCAGATCGTCGAACTTGTTCACGCCGCCGCCGGCGCGCGGATACCAATGCGCGGGATCGGTGTCGCGCGTGGCGTAGATAGCGACGGCGTCGCGCAGCGAGACGACGGCGCCGTTGTGGAAATAGGGCGCGCTGACGGCGACGTTGCGCAGGGTCGGCACCTTGAACGCGCCGCACAGCGAATCGCGCGCCACCTCCTTCGGCAGCACGGCGGCCAGCCCCGGCCGGGCGCACAGGCCGAGATCGAAATGCTGGGGATCGGCGTTGGCGGGAATCGCGGGATTGCGCGGCACGCCGAACGCGTCATAGGTGAAATCGGTGAACAGCCAGTCGGTGGGGTCTTTCGAATCGGTCCTGCCCGTGTGGCAGGCGATGCAATTGCCGCGCTTGCGATCGACGAACACGCGATAGCCGCGGCTCTCCAGCGCGCTGAAACGCGCCTTGCCCCGCAGCCAATCGTCGAACCGGGAGGAGAACGGCGCGAACCGCTCGGATTGCTCGAACGCCGCGACCGCGCCCGCCAGCTTCGCCATCGCCGCCTTCGGGTCGTCGAACAGATCGGCGCCGTACACGGATTTGGCGAGATCGGCGTAATCGCCGGCGGCGATTTTCGCCGCCGCGGCCTCCAGCGAGGGATTGTTCATCTCGTCGGGATTGACGAGCGGCCCCAGCGCCTGCTGGGCGAGATCGTCGGCGCGGCCGTCCCAGAACTGGCCGCCCTTGGCCTCCAGCGTCTCCTTGCCGTCGTCGAGGTCCTTATAGAAGCCGAACGGCGGCGAATAGGCCTTGTACATCAGCGTCGGGACTTTGCGGGTTCCGAAATGGTCGGGCCGGCTGCCCGCCGCGACGGCGGCGATGCGCGAACCATTGTTGCCCTGAAAGGCGCGGCGCGGATCGTGGCAGGACATGCAGGACATGCCGCGCGGCTCGGAAAGGTTGGCGTCCTCGAAGATGCGCTGGCCGAGCGCCTGCGCGTCGGTGAGGCGCGTTTGCGCGGCGAGCGGCGCCGTCAAACAAACAAGGGCCGCGAGCGCGCCCGCCGTGAACCGAAACATGATGCGTCCCCGCGATATGCGACCGCTCGCGGCCTAAAGGCTCGCGCGGCCGCTCACAATGGGACGGGGGCTAGATTGAAATCGTTGCAAGCTGTTTTGAACGATTGCAAACGCTCAAGCTTCGACGAATTCCGCGCGCGGAATTCCCATCGCGAACAGCAACGCCGTGAGATCGCCGTTTTCCACCCGCGCATGCGCGGCGGCGGCGACCTTCGGCTTGGCGCGATAGGCGACGCCGAGCCCGGCTTCGCCCAGCATCGGCAGATCGTTGGCGCCGTCGCCGACCGCCATCGTCGCTGCGACCGGCAGGGCGAGGCGGGCGCGCAATTCGCGCAAAGCGCTCAATTTGGCCTCCGCCCCCTGGATCGGCTCCGCCACCTCGCCGGTGAGCCGGCCGGCGACCGCTTCGAGCCGGTTGGCGCGGTGCTCGTCGGCGCCGAGCCAGCCGGCGACCGCGCCGGTGAACGGCGTGAAGCCGCCCGAGACGATGGCGAAATAGCCGCCGCGCGCCCGAAAACTGGCGACCAGCGTTTTCGCGCCGGGATTGAGATGGATGCGCTCGGCGAGCAGCTTGTCGATCACGGCGAGGTCGAGACCCTTCAGCAGCCCGACCCGCTCGCGCAAGGCGCCGGGAAAATCGAGTTCGCCGCGCATCGCCCGCTCGGTGATCGCGGCGACCCGTTCGCCGATGCCGGCGACCTTGGCGAGTTCGTCGATGCATTCCTGGCCGATCAGGGTCGAATCCATGTCCGCGACCAGCAGCTTTTTATCGCGCTGGCCAAGCGGCTGCACGAACAGATCGGCCCGCGCTTCCGCCGCCGCCGCGCGCAAATCCTCGGGCGGCGCGCCCTCGAACACGAGATCGGCCGCCTCGCCGCGCGCCAGCCAGCGCGTCTCGACGCCCGAGGGCAGCGCTTGCGCTACGCGCGCGATGGCGGCATCGGTCAGGCGCGCCGGGGCGGCGACGAGCGTGGCGACGAAGGCGGGCATGAATTCTAACCTTAGCGGGCCGAGGGCGCTCCTCATCGCAGGGCCGACGGCCAGCGGCAAGTCCGCGCTCGCCCTGCGCATCGCGCGCGAGCGCGGCGCGACGCTGGTCAACGCCGATTCGATGCAGGTCTATCGCGATCTGCGCGTGCTGACCGCGCGCCCGCCGGTGGAGGAGGAGCGGCTCGCGCCGCACCTGCTGTTCGGCGAGATCGACGGGGCGGAGAATTTCTCGGTCGGGCGCTACGAGGCGCGGGCGCGCGAAATTCTGGCGCGCGTTGCCGGCGCGATCGTGTTCGTCGGCGGCACCGGCCTCTACTTCCGCGCGCTGACGCAGGGGCTATCCGAGATGCCCGCCGTGCCGGACGAAATTCGCGCGCGCGTGCGCGAAAGCGCCGTCGGCCGCGAGACGCCGGCGCTGCACGAAAACCTCGCCAGGGTCGACCCGGCCTCGGCCGCGCGGCTGCGGCCGAGCGACCGGCAGCGCATTTTGCGCGCGCTCGAAGTCCACGCCGCCAGCGGCCGCTCGCTGAGCGAATTCCAGCGCCAGCGCGGCGAGCCGGCGCTCCGGGCGGGCGAATGGCGCGGCCTGTTCCTCGCCCCCGAGCGCGAGGCGCTGAAGCGCCGCATCGCCGAGCGCTTCGCCGTCATGCTGCAAATGGGGGCGCTGGCGGAAGTCGCCGCGCTCGCCGCGCGCGGCCTCGATCCGGCGTTGCCGATCATGCGCGCGCATGGGGCGCCGCATCTGATGGCGCATCTGCGCGGTGAAATGAGCCTCGAAGCGGCGGCCGCGCTCGGCGTGCGCGACACCAAGGCCTATGCGAAGCGGCAATTCACCTGGGCGCGCCATCAACTGCCCGATTTCACCTGGATCGCGCCGGAGGACGCGGCGCGGGCGTTGGGCTGAGGCTTCCTCATCAAGAATACTTTATCGCCGCCCGCAGCGTCGCGCCTTGTCAAAGCCAGGCCGCGCGCGCAGGTTCCCGCGCTCTCTGGCGCCCGACGGGAGGAACTGCGCATGAAACTCCAATCCTTGAGCGTGTTGTGCGCGCTCGCGATCACGGTGAGCGGCGGGGCGGCGAACGCGGCCGGCGACCCGGTGCGGGTGCGGGGAACCATCGTCAGTCTCGAAGGCTCCAAACTCGTCGTCCACGGCCGCGACGGCAAGGACGTGACGGTCGTGCTCGCCGAAAAAGCGGGCGTCGCCGCCGTGGTCAAGGCCTCGATCGCCGACATCAAGCCGGGGGTGTTCATCGGCACGGCGACCACGGACAATGCGGACGCGACCCTGCGATCGGTGGAGGTCGTGGTGTTTCCCGCCGCGATGAACGGCACGGGCGAGGGCCATTATCCCTGGGACTTGCCCGGCGCCAACAAGATGACCAATGCGACCGTCACCCAGGACGTCAAGGGCGTCGACGGCCAGACGGTCACGGTCGCCTACAAGGGCGGCGAGAAGAAAATCCAGATCCCCGCCAACGTGCCGATCGTCACGCTCGCGCCCGGCTCGCTCGCCGATCTCCACGCCGGCGAGGCCGTGTTCGTGCCCGGCCTGCGGCAGGCGGACGGATCGGTGCAGGCGAGCCGCGTGTTGTACGGTAAGGATGGGGTGACGCCGCCGATGTAGCGGGGCCGCCGCGCCCCCGCATTCGCGCGCCCCATCCTCGCGCCGGGGGGCGCGCGTTCTATATATGGTCCTACCGCGCTTGGGCCTCGCGCCCCGGCGCTCCGCTTGTCCGGAGTCCCCCATGGCCGATACGGAAGCCCTATGGACCCTGTTGCTGGAAGCCGCCGAACCGCAAGCCGCCGCCGCGATCAAACACGAGGTCGAGACGGCGGCGGACGTCGCGTTGTGCCGCATCAACGCGCTCGCCTTCGCCGCCGCGCGCGGCCTCGATGAGGATGCGGCGATCGGCGCCTTCGTGCGCGCGGCGCAGCTTGGCTTGTTCGATATGTCGTGGAGCGCGCTGTGCCCGGGTTGCGGCGGCGTGCTCGAAAGCGGCGCCGCGTTGCGGACGCTGAACCGGCACGAATATTTCTGCTCACTTTGCATCGAGCAATGCGAGCCGACGCTGGATCAACGCGTCGAGGTGACGTTCACCGTCAGTCCGCGCGTGCGCCGCATCGCCGCCCACGATCCCGACAGCATGAACCTGCCCGAATACATGCGGCAGATCTTCTGGAGTTCGGCCATCGACCTTCCCCCCGATTTGGGGCCGCTGGTGGAGAGCGTGTCGCTCGACTCGCTCGAACTGGAGCCCGGCGAGAAGGCCAGCCTCTCGCTGTCGCTGCCGCCGATGCGGGCGATGGTGTTCGATCCGATCACCCACACCTCGATGTTTCTGCACGTGTCCGGCGAGGAGACGAGCGAGCGCCGCGCGCTCTCGCTCATCTTCAGCGACGAGCACGCGCATAGCGGAACCGTCGAGTTGCGGCCGGGGCCGGTCAGGATCGCGCTCGACAATCGCGCGCGGCGGCGCACGCTGCCCGCCGTCTGGCTGCTGAACGACGCTTTCCACGAGATATTCACGCGCCGCCGGCCGTTCCTGACCGCGACGCGCGTGTTCAGCAACCAGAGCTTCCGCGAGATTTATCGCAACGGCACGCTCGATTCCGAGCAGCGGTTCAAGATCACCAACCTGACTTTCCTGTTCACCGACCTGCGCGGCTCGACCGCGCTGTACGATCGGGTCGGCGATCTCGCCGCGTTCGATCTCGTGCGCAGCCATTTCGGCGCGCTGATCGCCGCTGTGACAGCCGAGGGCGGCGCGGTGGTCAAGACCATCGGCGACGCGGTGATGGCGACCTTCGCCAGCCCCGAGCGGGGCTTACGCGCGGCGATGCGGATGCGCGCGGCGATGCGCGAGATCAACCAGGCGCGCGGCGCCGACGACCTCGCGCTCAACATCGGCCTGCACGAGGGGCCGTGTCTGGCGGTGATGCTCGACGACCGGCAGGATTACTTCGGCCAATCCGTCAACATCGCGGCGCGGGTGCAGGGGCTCGCCGATCCGCGGGCGGTGCTGGCCACCAAGGGCGTCGCCGAAACGCCCGAGGTCGCGAGCCTGCTGAAGGAGCGCGGCTACCGCGCCGCCTCACGCGAATCGGCGCTGAAGGGGGTGAGCGAGGCGTTCACGATCTACGCCATCAGCGAAGAGGCGGCGTGAGGCGCGCTCAATCCCACTCGGAGACCCGCGCGTCGTAAGGGGCGGGTCTGCCCTTGCCGGTTTCGAGCATCTCGCGCAGGCTGAACAGGAAGCTCGCCCATTTGGTGCTGCAATGGGACATGAATTCGACCCATTCGCGCCAGTTTCGATGACCGAACAGCACGATGGCGTAATCGCCGCTCTGCGACAGCGCGAAGTCGATTTCGGTCCCCACCCATTCGGCCGGGCCTTCGACGACGAGCCAGCGCACCAGGCGATCGGGCGCGAGTTCGAGCACTTGCATCACGAAGCCGCCGCGCTCGCCGCCGTCGGGATTGTTGAACCAGAAGCGGATGCGCCCGCCGACCTCCGACAAACCGCTGGTGTCCGTCGTCCACCAACCGGCCAGACCCTGGATCGTCGCAAGCGCCGCATAGACCGCCGGGATCGGCGCCTTGATCCCCACCTTGTGCACGATGTCCATGATCGTCTCCTTGTGTCTCAGGCCGTCTTCGGCAGCGCCAGAATGTCGATGGCGCGCCCGGTTTCGAGGAAAGACTTCATGCTGGCGAGCACCAGCGGCCAGCCGCGACGGATGCCTTTCTCCATGCCGCCGCCGGCTTCGAGATCGTCGTGGCTGACGGTCAGGCGCACCATCTCGCCCTGCGGCTCGATGTCAAAACTGACGCGGCTCGTTTTCGAGCGGTCGTATTGCTGCGACTCGTTGGCCCAGGAGATCACCAACCGCCGCGGCGGCGCGATCTCGATCACTTCCCCGACGAGCTGCACCTCGCGCTTTTCATCGGCGCGCACGTGGCGCCAGCGCGAACCGGGCTGCCAGTCGGAAACGTTCTCATGGCCCCAGTAGCGGCGGGCGATTTCCGG
>JAGWRL010000095.1 GCA_028876585.1 Pseudomonadota bacterium
CGATCTTGTCGACTTCGTCGATGTAGATGATGCCGGTCTCGGCCCGCTTGACGTCGTAGTCGGCGGCCTGGATGAGCTTGAGCAGGATGTTCTCGACGTCCTCGCCGACATAGCCGGCTTCGGTCAGCGTCGTCGCGTCGGCCATCGTGAACGGCACGTCGAGGATGCGCGCCAGCGTCTGCGCCAGCAGCGTCTTGCCGGAGCCGGTCGGGCCGATCAGCAGGATGTTCGACTTGGCCAGTTCGACGTCGCTGTGCTTGGTCGCGTGGTTGAGCCGCTTGTAGTGGTTATGCACCGCCACCGACAGCACACGCTTCGCCTGCGCCTGACCGATCACGTAATCGTCGAGCACCTTGCAGATTTCGCGCGGGGTCGGAATCCCGTCCTTGGATTTGACGAGCGCGGTCTTGCTCTCTTCACGGATGATATCCATGCAGAGTTCGACGCACTCGTCGCAAATGAACACGGTGGGGCCCGCGATCAACTTGCGGACTTCGTGCTGGCTCTTGCCGCAGAACGAGCAATACAGCGTGTTCTTGGCGTCGCCTTCGGCCTTGGCCATTTCTTTTCTCCTTCCGGCCGAACAGTCGTCTCCGATTCGGGCGGCAATTCGACTGTCGAACCTAGATGTCACGCCCTAAGAAAGGGTAGCCTTGCCCCGTCGCGCCCCCCGCCACACGATATTATGACCCGTTCTCCTCGCCGACCCGGCGATATGGTTAAGAACCTAGTCAATCCCCAAACGTGACGTTTTTCAAGTCCGCGCCTTTTCGGCGCGGGAAAGCGGGGTTTTACATCGTCTTCGGCGTCTCGGGATCCTCGCCGACGCGGTTCGTGGTCACCTCGTCGATGATGCCGAAAGCCTTGGCCTCCTCGGCGGAAAGGAAGTGATCGCGGTCGAGCGTGCGCTCGATCTTCTCGTAGGTCTGGCCGGTGTGCTTGACGTAGATCTCGTTCAGCCGGCGCTTCATCTTCACGATGTCCTCGGCGTGGCGCTCGATGTCGGACGCCTGCCCCTGGAACCCGCCGGAGGGCTGGTGCAGCATGATGCGCGAGTTCGGCAGGCTGTAGCGGTGGCCGGCTTCGCCCGCGCACAGCAGCAGCGAGCCCATCGAGGCCGCCTGGCCGATGCACATCGTCGTCACCTTCGGGCGCACGAACTGCATCGTGTCGTAGATCGAAAGCCCCGCCGTGACGACGCCGCCCGGCGAATTGATGTACATCGCGATTTCTTTCTTCGGGTTGTCGGCTTCGAGGAACAGCAGCTGCGCCACGACGAGCGAGGCGGACACGTCCTCGACCGGGCCGACCATGAAGATGATGCGTTCGCGCAGCAGGCGCGAGAAAATGTCGAACGAACGCTCGCCGCGCGCCGACTGCTCGATCACCATCGGCACGAGGTTGTTCGTATAATTATCGACGATGTCGCGCATGAGTTGTCTTCTCGGCCAGAATCACTTGTTGGTCTGCGAACCCAGACATAGGCGCCCCCGTTCGCGGAGAAAAGGGGGCGCCGGGCGCATTTGCGCGCTTCGTCCTCAGGCGGCCGGCGCTTCCGCTGCGGTCGCCTTGGTCTCCTCGTCCTCCTCGGGCTTCAGCAGCTCCTCGGGGCTGACCTTGCGGTCCTCGATCTTGGCGAGGCCGAGCACGTGGTCGACCGCCTTTTCCTCGTAGATCGGGGCGCGCAACTCGGCGAGCGCGCCCTGGTTGTTGCGGTAATAGTCCCACACTTCCTTTTCCTGGCCGGGGAAGGCGCGGGCCCGCTCGATCAGCGCGCGCGTCATTTCCTCGTCGGTGATCTGGACGTCGGCGTTGCGACCGACTTCGGCCAGCACGAGGCCGAGCCGCACGCGGCGCTGCGCGATCGCGGTGTATTCCGCGCGCGCCGCCTCTTCGGTCGTGCCCTCGTCGGCGAAGGTCTTCGATTCGGCCTTCTGCTCGCGCTCGACCTGCGCCCAGATCTGGCCGAATTCCTGATCGACCAGCCCCTGCGGCACTTCGAACGAATAGCGCTTGGCGAGTTCGTCGAGCAGCCGGCGCTTGATGCGGTCGCGCGACACGCGGGCGTAATCGCCTTCCAGCCGCTCGCGGATGCCCTTGCGCATGGCTTCGAGCGATTCGAAGCCGAGGCCCTTGGCGAATTCGTCGTCGAGCGTCAGCGGCTCGGGCTTGGCGATCTGCTTGACCGTCGTCTCCAGCACCGCGTCCTTACCCGCCAGCGTGCTGGTGGCGTAATTGTCGGGGAAGCGCGCCTCGACCGCGCGGAATTCGCCCGTCTTCACGCCGACGAGCGCTTCCTCGAAGCCGGGGATGAAGCTCTTGGAGCCGAGAATCACGTCGATGCCCTGGCCGTCGCCGCCCTCGAACGGCTCGCCGCCGATCTTGCCGACGAAATCGACGGTCAGCTTGTCGCCCATCTCGGCGCCCTCGCCTTCCGGGCGCGCGGTGAAGGTGCGGCGGCTGTCGGCCATGCGCTGCACGAAACGCTCGACCTCGTCCTCCGACACGTCGGCGACGGGGCGCTCCAGCGTGATGTCGTCGAACGCGCCGAGCTCGAACTGGGGCAGAACCTCCAGTTCGACCTTGAAGGCGAGGTCGCCCTTGGCTTCGAGCGCGGCTTCGATGTCGCTCTGTTCCTTGGACAATTCGATCTTGGGCTGCATCGCGAGGCGCAGTTTGCCGGCATCGACGATCTGCTTGTGCGCCTCGTCGATCTGCTTCTGCACCAGATCGGCCATCACCGAGCGGCCGTAGACGCGCTTGAGATGCGCCAGCGGCACCTTGCCGGGGCGGAATCCGTTGATGCGGACCTTGCCCTTGAGGTCGTTGAGCTCGCTATCGAGCCGAGAGGCGAGGTCGCCCGCGGGAATCACCACGTCGTACGCCCGCTTGAGCCCTTCGCTCAGCGTTTCCTTCACCTGCATCGTTCCGTCCCACCGTTCCGGACCCGGGCGAAGCGCCCGCGGTCAAATAGACAAAGCGACCGAACGCCCTCGCGGGGCGCCGGCCGCGGCTCGCATTGGTGCGGGCGGAGGGACTCGAACCCCCACGATTGCTCGCTGGAACCTAAATCCAGTGCGTCTACCAGTTCCGCCACGCCCGCGTTGACGCCGCCAGTCGCCCGGCCGCCCTCACGCATAAGCGCGGGTCTATAAACAGCTTGGCCACACCGCGCCAGCGAAAAAAGGGCGGCTACAGTTCGACGTTCGCGGCGAGCGGAATGGTGATCAGGCCGCCCGCCAGCGCCGCATTGGCGTGCGCGACGCCTTGCGTTATGACCGCCTGCCCGCCGGCGATGATCAGCGCGGCCAAAACGGCCGCCAGCCCCAACAGCAAGACCCAAATGCGCACGCCCAACGCTCCAACACTCGTCGCCACGCGGGGTGCGCAAGTCCGGCGCCGCGAAAAGCGCGCCAGAATGGGACACAAACGATGCCGTTGACGCGCCGCGCCTTGCTCGGCGGCGGAATCGGCGCCGTTTTGAGCCTGCCGGCGCGCGCGGCGCCGGACGGCGCGTTCACGCTCGAAGCCGGGCCGCAGGGTTTCAACGGCGCCACGCCGGGGCCGCTGCTGCGGCTGGCGGCGGGACAGGCGGCGAAGCTGCGCTTTATCAACGGGTTGGACCGGCCGGCTTCGCTCGCCCTGCCCGGCCTGCGGTTCGATGGCGGCTTCGCAGGCCTGACCGGAGCGGAGGCGAAGCCGGGCGAGGCGCGCGACATCGCCTTCCCCGGCGGCGAGCCCGGCTTTCATCTCTACACCAGCGAGCGGCTGTTCGGCCCGGTGGCGATCGACGAGGCCACGCCGCCCGCGGTCGATCTCGACGCGATCGTGGTGTTCTCAGGGGCCGACGCCGCGACGCTTCGCGTCAACGCCGACCCGGCGCCGCTGACGCTGCACGCGCCGCCGCGCGGCCGGGTGCGGCTGCGGCTCGCCAACGCCGCGCCCGATCTGACGATCACGCTGCGGGGCGAGGGCGCGGCGCTGCACATCGTCGCCATCGACGGACAGCCGAGCGAGATGTTCGAGCCGCGGGCCGGCGAATTCCCGCTCAGCCCCAGCGCCCGGTTCGAACTCATGTTCGACCTGCCCGAGGGCGGGGTGACTTTCACGCTGCGCGGCGAACCGGACCGCCCGGCGCTCAAATTCCTGCCGCGCGGCGACGCCGTCGCCGCCCGGCCGCCGATCGCCCCCCTGCCCGTCAATCCCCGCTTGCCGGTCGAGATCGCGCTGGAAAAGGCGCTGCGCGTCCGCGCGACCCTCGCCGCGACCCACGCCGGCTACGCCATCAACGGCGCCGCCGGCGCGCCCTGGGCGCCTAAGCCGCTATTCAAGGCCGCGCGCGGCCAGCCCGTCGCGCTGAGCCTCGTCAACCAGACGAACGCGGCGCAGACGCTGCGGCTGGAGGGCCACGTCGCGCGCCAGTTGCACGGCCTCGACGACGGCTGGGACCCCTATTGGCGCGACGCTTTGTCGGTCGCGCCGGGCCAGACGCTGCACGCCGCCTTCGTCGCTGATGCGCCGGGCAAATGGCCGCTCGCCTCCGCCTCGCCGGAACGGCGGGCGCGGGGGATGCAGGCGTGGTATCTCGTGACTTGAGCGCGCGTCAGGCGAACCCGCGCTTCCGCAACAGCGCCGTCGCGTCCGGCCCGCGCCCGCGAAACGCCGCGTAAGCCTGATCCGGCTCCAGCGTTCCCCCCGAAGCATAGATATAGCGGCGCAACCGCTCGGCGAGCGCGGGATCGAACACGTCGCCGCTGTCGACGAACGCCTCGAACGCGTCGGCGTCGAGCACCTCCGACCACAGATAGCTGTAATAGCCGGCGCTATAGCCGTCGCCCGAGAACACATGCTGGAAATGCGGCGCGGCGTGGCGGGGGACGATGGCGGCGGGCATCTCCAGCGCCGCCAATTCCGCCGCCTCCAGCGCGCGGACGTCGACGGCCCGCGCCTCGGTCAGCCCATGCGCCTTCATGTCGGTGAAGGCGGAGGCGAGGAACTCCACCGTCGTATGCGCCTGCCCATAGGCGCGGGCGCGCGTCATGCGGGCGATCAGCTCGTCGGGGATCGGCGCGCCGGTCGCGTGGTGGCTGGCGAATTGCGACAGCACCTCGGGCCGGTCGAGCCAATGCTCGTAGAGCTGCGACGGCAGTTCGACGAAATCGCGCGCGACGTTGGTCCCCGAAAGATAGGGATAGGTCACGTCCGACAACATGCCGTGCAGGCCGTGGCCGAATTCGTGGAACAGGGTGCGCGCCTCGTCGTGCGACAGCAAGGTCGGCGCCCCCTCGCCGCCCCTCGCGGCGTTGAGCACATTGACGACGATCGGGGTGTGATCGCCGTCGAGCCGGTGCTGATCGCGCAACGCGCTCATCCAGGCGCCGCTGTGCTTGTCCGGCCGGGCGAAGAAATCGCCGATGAACAGCGCGACATGACGCCCCGCCTTGTCCTTGACCTCGAAGGCTCGCGCGTCGGGATGCGGCAGTTCGACGTCGCGGCGCTCCTCGAACGTCAGCCCGAACAGCCGGCCGGCGACCGCGAAGGCCGCGGCCAGCACATTGTCGAGGGGCAGATGGGCGCGAATCGCGCTCTCGTCGAAATCGTACAGGGCCTGCCGGCGCTTCTCCGCGTAATAGCGCCAGTCCCATGGCTTCAGCTCGAAATTGCCGCCCTCGGCCGCGATCATCGCTTGCAGCGCCTTGGCCTCTTCGTTCGCGGCCGCCCGCGCCGGCGTCCAGACCCGGCGCAGCAGATCGAGCGCCGCGCCGGGCTTGCCCGCCATCGTGTCGGCGAGCTTGTAATCGGCGAAAGTGGGGTAGCCGAGCAGTTGCGCCAGCTCCACCCGCAAAGCGACGATCTCGCTCATCACGGCGCCATTGTCGCGCTCCGCCCCACCGGCGCCGCGCGCGACGAAAGCGCGCCAGACTTTTTCGCGCAGATCGCGCCGTGCGGAGAATTGCAGGAACGGCTCGACCGAAGAGCGCGACAGCGTGACGACCCATTTGCCGGCATGGCCGCGCTCTTGCGCCGCCGCCGAGGCCGCCGCGACTTCGGCGGGCGGCAGGCCGGCGAGATCGGCCTCGGCGTCGAGCACGAGCGTGAACGCCTTTTCGTCGCCGAGCACATTCTGGCCGAACGCGGCGCCGAGCGCGGCGAGCCGTTCGGCGATGGCGGCGAGCCGCTGTTTGCTCGCCTCCGGCAGCCCCGCGCCGGCGCGCTTGAACGCCAGCCGACGCCGCTCGACCAGCCGGCGCGCCTCCGCGTCGAGCCCATCTCGCTGCTCGTAAACCGCCTCGACGCGGGCGAACAGCGCGTCGTCGAGCAGCATGTCGGCGTATTCGCGGGCGAGGCGCGGCTGGATTTCGCGCTGGATCGCCTCGATTTCGTCGGAGGAGGCCGTGCCGACGAGATGGCTGAACACGCGCTCGACCCGGTCGAGCGTCTGGCCCGCCCGCTCCAGCCCCAGGATCGTGGCCGCGAAACTCGCCGGCGCGGCCTTGATCGCCTCGCGCTCGGCGCGCCATTCCGCGACGCCTGCGTCGAAGGCGGGACGGAAATGCTCCAGCCGCACCTGCGAGAACGGCGGCTCGCCGAAACGGGTGGTCCAGCGGCCAAGCAGTGGATTGTCGCCCATGGGCGGCGCCTTTCGGGTTGTCACGTCACCAATATGGCGCGGAAATCGTTGACATTGGTCAGCGTCGGCCCGGTGACGACGAGATCGTTCGCCGCCGCGAACACGGCGTAAGCGTCGTTGTCGTCGAGACGCGAGCGGGCGTCGAGGCCGGCGCGGGCGAGCGTGTCGGGCGCGACATAGGCGCCGGCGTTGTCCTCGCTGCCGTCGATGCCGTCGGTGTCGCCGGCGAGCGCGTAAACGCCCGGCGCGCCGCGCAGCGCCAGCGCCAGCGCCAACGCGAATTCCGCGTTGCGGCCGCCGCGGCCGCGCCCACGCACCGTCACTGTGGTTTCGCCGCCCGACAGCAGCACGCAAGGCGGACGCGCCGGCGCGCCATGGGCTTGCGCCGACAGAGCCATGCCGGCGAACGCCTTGCCGAGTTCGCGCGCCTCGCCCTCCAGCGCATCGCCGAGGATGAGCGGTTCGACGCCGGCGGCGCGGGCGACCTCGGCCGCCGCGCGCAGCGATTGCATCGGCGCGGCGATCAGGTGGTTCTCGACCCGCGCGAACACGGGATCGCCGGGCTTCGGCGTCTCCGAGCCGGGGCTTTGCAAATGGGCGATCACCCGCGCCGGCGCGGCGACGCCGTAGCGGGCGAGGATCGCCAGGGCCTCAGCCGAAGTCGTCGGGTCGGGCGCGGTCGGGCCGGAGGCGATCACCGAGAATTCGTCGCCCGGCACGTCGGAAATGACGAGGCTGACCACGCGCGCCGGCGCGGCGGCGGCGGCGAGCCGGCCGCCCTTGATGGCGGACAGATGCTTGCGCACGCAATTCATCTCGCCAATGTCGGCCCCGCTCGCCAGCAGCGCCTTGTTGATCGCGCGCTTGTCCGCGAGGTCGAGGCCGGGCGCGGGGGCGGCGAGCAGCGCCGAGCCGCCGCCCGAAATCAGGCACAGCACGAGATCGTCCGCGCTCAGGCCGCGCAGGCTCGCCAGCATCCGCGCCGCCGCCTGCTCGCCCGCCGCGTCGGGAACGGGATGCGACGCCTCGACCACCTCGATCCGCTGCGTCGGCGCGCCGTGGCCGTAGCGGGTGACGACGAGGCCCTCCAGCGGGCCGTCCCAGGCCGCCTCGACCGCCGCCGCCATCGCCGCCGCCGCCTTGCCGGCTCCGACGACGAGCGTGCGGCCCTTCGGCCGCTCGGGCAGAAAGCGCGCCAGCGATTTGTCCGGCCGCGCGGCGTCGATCGCGGCGGCGAACAACAGGTTCAGAAAGGCGCGCGGATCTTGCAAGGGGAATCTCCCGTCGGGGATCGCAGGCTTAAAGCGCTCCGGCCCTCGCCGGCAAGTCGGGCGCGCGCCCCGCATAAGGATTGCGGCGGGCGTGGGTTGGCGCGATGATGGCGCAATCCGTTCCCGAAGCCCGTGAGTCCCGCCGATGACCGCCGTACCGCAAATCCGCCGCCGCGAAGGCAAGCTCGCGCCGCAGACCGTGGCGGCGCTGGTCGCCGACCTCAACGCGAAATTCGGCAATCGGATCGTCACCTCGCAGGCGGTGCGCGAGCAGCACGGCCACACCACGACCTGGATCGCCAACGCGCCGCCCGACGCGGTGCTGTTCGCGCAAAACCGCGACGACGTGATCGAGGCGGTGAGGATTTGCGCCCGGCACGACGCGCCGATCGTCCCGTTCGGCACGGGTTCGTCGCTGGAAGGGCACGTCAATGCGCTCAACGGCGGGCTGTCGATCGACTTCAGCCAGATGAACCGGGTGCTGGAGGTGCACGCCGAGGACCTCGATTGCGTGGTCGAACCGGGCGTCACCCGCAAGGCGCTCAACACGCATCTGCGCGACAGCGGCCTGTTCTTTCCCATCGA
>JAGWRL010000096.1 GCA_028876585.1 Pseudomonadota bacterium
GATATCGGCGATCACCTGCACGACCTTGACGGCGCCGTTGGTCTCCTTGGCCGCTTGCTCGACGGCGTCGATGCGCAGTTGCGTGTTGGGATCGACGAGGAAGCCGGTGAAATGCGCGATGCGGCCCTTGCCGCCCATCGCCTTGATGAGTTCCTTCGTGCCGAGATAAGCGGAATGGCCGGTGTCGGTGCCGAAGCAGAACAGCGCCGTCGTCGGCTCCTTCAGGCAACCGGCGGTGGCGATCACCGGCGCGCCGTTCTCGGTCAATTCCTGCACGGTGCTGTTGGAGCCGACGGGGTCGCCGGGAAACACCAGGAACGCGTTGTAGCCCTGGCTCAGCAGGCTTTCGAGCAGCGAATTCTGCAAGCCGAGCTCCCACTTCTGCGGCACGCGATAATCCGCGGCGCCGAGCTTGAAATCCCGCATCGCGTCCTGGCCGGCCTTCTCCCAGGCGGCGAAATAGGGATGCGGCCCGCCGGGCACCAGCGCGACCCTGGTCGGGTCAACCGCCTCCGCGGTCGTCCCCCAGGCCGCCAGCGCCAGGGCGGCCGCGGCGATCGTGTTCAAGGCGTTGCGCGAACGAAGCATCAAATCCTCCCGAAAATTCGTCTTCGCCGACGCAGCGCGCGACGAGGCCCCGAGCTTTTGACTTGCCGCTTGTGAGCAGCATGAATACTAGTATACAAGTTTGGGCCATGCAACGGCTTTTCGTCACCACCCCGCCTGCTGGGAGAGATCGCTCATGAGCGAGGCCCTGGCGCTCGACGTCGGCGAAGCGCCGGACGCGCTGCACACATTGACGATAGCCTTCGACCGGCGCCGGTTGGTGGGCGACCAGATCTACGAGGCGCTCAAAGCTTCGATTGTGTCGTTGCGACTGCCGCCCGGCGCGTCGATCAGCGAAAACCGCATCTGTAGCCAGATCGGGGTCTCCCGCACCCCGGTTCGCACCGCCATCATCCGCCTGGTCGAGGATGGGTTGATCGAGGTGTTCCCGCAAAAAGGCAGCTTCGTCGCGCCGATCAAGCTGAGCACGGTGCGCAACAACCATTTCATCCGCAAGGCGATCGAGATTGCGGTGTTGCGCCGCGCCAGCCCGGCCTGGACGCGAAAGGTCGCCGCGCGCTCGCGACAGATTCTGGCGCGCCAGTCCGCCGCGCTGGCCGAGGAGGACATCGACCGTTTCTACGAACTCGACGAGGCGTTCCATCGCGCGTTCTGCACCGCCGCGGCGCTGGACGGCGTGTGGTGCACGATCCAGATCGCCAAGGCGCGGGTTGATCGGGTCCATCGCCTCGCCGCCGCGCAAGGCCGTCTGCCGCATGTGATCGCCGAGCACGGCGACATCCTGGACGCGCTCGACGCCGGCGACGCCGCGCGCGCCGTGGAGCGGCTCGACTACCACCTCGAACGCGCGCCCGCGATCATGGAGACGCTGATCGGCGCCTACGAGAAATATTTCGTCGACTAGAGGCTCGATACGGGAGGGACGCATGGCGACCATAGCGCGCATCGAAATCTGCATGGTTGACCTCAAGCCCAAGGTGAAGCGCGTCGACGCGATTCAATCCTTCGTCAGTCAGGAGACGCCGTTCGTGCGCATCACCGATTCCGACGGCGCGGTCGGGGTCGGCTACAGCTACACCATCGGCACCGGCGGCCCGGCGATCGTCGAGCTCATCGCCCGCACGTTGGCGCCGGCGCTGCTGGGGCGCGACGGGGCCGAGGTCGAGAAGCTGTGGCGCGAGTTGCTGTTCCTGACCCATGCGACTTCGGTCGGCGCCATCACCAGCCTGGCGCTCGCCGCGATCGACATCGCGCTGTGGGATCTGCGCTGCCGCAAAGCCGGCCTGCCGCTGCATATCCTGGCGGGCGGCGCGAAGGATCGCATCCCGCTCTACACCACGGAAGGCGGCTGGCTGCATCTGCCCAAACAGGCGCTGATCGACGATGCGATGCAGGCGAAGGCGCTGGGTTTCGGCGGCTCGAAGGTCAAGGTGGGTCGCTCGATCGCCGAGGACGTCGAGCGATTGGGCGCGCTGCGCGCGGCGCTTGGGCCCGAGTTCGAGCTGTTCACCGACGCCAATCAAGCCTTCAACTTCGATGAAGCGATCCGCCGCGCCCGACACTATGAGGCCGCCGACATCGGCTGGTTCGAGGAGCCGCTGCCGGCCGACGACGTGGAGGGACACGCAAGGCTGGCGCGTTCGACCTCGATACCTATCGCCGTTGGCGAGAGCCTGTACGGCCTGTCGCACTTCCGCGATTATCTGCAACGCGGCGCCTGCTCGATCGTTCAGGTCGATGTCGCGCGCATCGGCGGCGTGACGCCGTGGCTGAAGGTCGCCCATCTCGCGGAAGCTTATAACGTCGCAATCTGCCCGCATTTCCTGATGGAGCTGCATGTCGCGCTGTGCTGCGCGATTCCGAACTCGCGCTGGTTGGAATATATCCCTCAGTTGGACGCGCTCACCAGCGAACCGATGCGCGTCCGCGACGGCTGCGCGCAGCCGAGCGGCGCGCCCGGCCTCGGAATCGCTTGGGATTTCGCGGCGATCGAGCGCCTGACCGCGGAGGGCAGCCGGCGCGACATGCGCCCGGCTTGAGCGCACAGGAGAGGCAGATGAAGCGCATGGGGCTGTGCAACCGATTGCGGCCGGAAAAGGCGGAAGCCTACAAGCGTCTGCACGCGGCCTCCTGGCCGGGCGTGCTGGCGACGATTGCCGCCTGCAACATCCGCAACTTCAGCATTTTCCTGCGCGAGCCGGAGATGCTGCTGTTCGCCTATTGGGAATATCACGGCGCCGATTTCGCCGCCGACGCCGCAAAAATGGCGGCCGATCCGATCACGCGCGATTGGTGGTCGCTCACCGATCCCTGCCAAGAGCCTTACGAGAGCCGCGCGGCGGGCGCGTGGTGGGCCGAGATGACGGAAGTGTTTTATCACCCGTGAGCCGCTAGCCGACGATGTGTTGATAGATAAGCGGCAGGAAGTCAATCAGGCGCTCGGACGCCGAGGTCAGCGCATAGCCCGAGCGACCAAACAAATGCGGCAGATGGGCGCGCGATTGCGAATCGATGGCGATCGCAAACACCGCTTGCCCGATCCGGCGCGCCTCCTGCACCGCGTGGCGCGTGTCCTCCAGCCCGTAGCGACCCTCGTAATGGTCGAGATCGTTGGGCTTGCCGTCGGTGATGATCAACATGAGCTTGCGCGCGTTGGGACGCTCGCCGAGGCGGAACGAGACATGGCGGACGGCGGCTCCCAATCGCGTGTAGAAGCCCGGCTTGAGCGCGGCGATGCGGGCGTCGACGCGCGCGCCGAACGGTTCGTCGAAGCCCTTGCAGAGGTCGAGGAACACCCGGTCGCGCCGCAGCGACGAGAAGGCGTAGAGCGCCACCTGATCGCCGCAGGCGTCAAGCCCGCGCGCCAGCGCCACCAGCGCCTCGCGGCCGATGTCGATCACGCTGCGGCCGCCGACCGCGCTCTCGGTCGAGCGCGAGGCGTCGAACAGCACCGCGACGGCGAGATCGCGCTCCGCGCTGCGCGCCTCGCGATGGAGCCGGTCGCCGCTGAAGCCGCCGGCGCGCCGGTCGGCGAGCGCGCGCACCACCTCGTCTAGATCGAGTTCGGCGCCGTCGGATTGGCGCGACATCCACAGCCGCTTCGGCCGCAGCGCCTCGAACCGACGGCGAACCGCCTCGATGCGCCGCCGCGCCGCCGCGTCGAGCTGCAATCCCTGCGCCGAGGGAACAACGATGTTCTCCAGCACGCGCGCCTGCGCCGGTTCGAGCCGTCGCGCGCGCCAATCCCACTCGGGATAGGCGAACTTGCCGGCCAGCGTCTCTTTGGTCGCGTCCTCAGGCGACAGATCGAGGTCGAACTTCAGCCGCGTTTTGGGTTGACGGCGATGCTGCACCACGCCGAGGCGATCGGCGTCCTCGGCCGCGCGTTTCGCTTGCGCCTCGTCGTCGTCGTCGACCGCGCGGTTGATGTTGAGGAAGTCGGCGAGCGAGAGGATCGTCTCGAAGCGGTGCAGGATCAGGTTGTCGCGCCGGTTGGCCTGATCGGCCGCGCGCCGTTCGGCGGCGAGCTTGCGCTCCGCCTCATCCGCGCCGCCCGATCCCGGCGCGTCGTCGCCTTCGCCCTGACGGGGCGCGCCCGCGCGCGGCGGCGCCCGCCAATCAAGCCACACCGGAACGGGACGATGGCGGCGATAGCCGGCCGGCGCGGCGAGATCGTCGGCCAGCGCGGCGGTGAGATCGGTCGGCGCGCCGGCGAGAGCGGCGCGTATCCAAATCTCAACCGCCGCCTCCGCGCGTGGCGCGGCCAACGGCGGGCGCAGGCCGAGCGCGGCGGCGTAGAGCCGGTCGCGCATCGCCGCCAAACCCGGCGCAGCGCTGACAAGCGCGCGCGACGCCGCGACGGCGCGCATCAGCGAGGCGACGTCGGCATGCAACGGATCAGCGATGTCCAGACATTCGCCGACGTCAACCACCGCGAGCGCAGCGAGCCACAAATAGAGGTCTTGGTTGAGCGCGCGGCTCGGCAGCGCGTCGAGCCGCTCCGGCAACAGCAGTTCGACGCCGTCGAACTGCGGACGCGCCACTCTTTCCTGCGCGCGCGCCAGCCGTTTCAGCCAACCTCGCCGATGCTCGCTGGCGCGCTCGGAGCCAGCTTTGATGATGACGCCGGGGGCGCCGCCGAGGCCGCGAAACAGCACGCCGATGCGGCCGCGCATCTCGGTAAGGTTGACGACCGCCTCGGGGAAGTGCGGCGCATCGACGAGCCGCTCGCTCGCCGCGTCGAAGGCGCGCCCGACGGTCTCCTCCGGCTCCCAGAACTTCAACCAACCGAGCGCTGACACCGCCGCGCTCACGCCAGCGTCGCAGCGACGAGATCCCACAGGCCGCGCTTGATCTCCGCATCGTCGCTCAGCGGTTCAATCAGGGCCGCGCGCAGCGCCGTGTCGCGCTTCGCGCCGCCGGCGATCAGGCTGGCGCAGGCGATCAACAGCCGCGTCGAGGCGCCCTCTTCGAGGTCCTGACCTTTAAGCGCGCGCAACCGGCCGGCGAGCCTGACCAGCGTGCGGCATAGTTCGAGATCGAGCCCGCTCTCGCGCGCCACGATGCGCGCTTCGGTCTCCGGCGTGGGATAGTCGAACTCGATCGCCACGAACCGTTGCCGGGTCGACGGCTTGAGCGCCTTCAGGATCGACTGATAGCCGGGGTTGTAGGAAACAACCAGCATGAAGCCGTCAGGCGCGTGCAGCGTCTCGCCGGTGCGCTCCAGCGGCAGGATGCGGCGATCGTCGGTCAGCGGATGCAGCACGACCGTCACATCCTTGCGCGCCTCAACCACCTCGTCGAGATAGCACAGGCCGCCGCGCCGCACGCTGCGCGTCAACGGACCGTCAACCCAGACCGTCTCCTCATTCTTGATGAGATGGCGGCCGGTGAGATCGGCCGCCGTGAGATCGTCGTGGCAAGCGACGGTTTCGAGCGTCAGGCCGAGCTTGGCCGCCATATGGGCGACGAAGCGGGTTTTGCCGCAGCCGGTCGGGCCTTTCAGCAGCACGGGAAGGCGGCGGAGATAGGCGATCTCGAACAATTCGCACTCGTCCGCGTGCGGTTGGTAGAACGGAAGCTCCGCCTCCGCGCGCGGCTTGATCATGGTCAGGTTCATCGCCGCCCTCATTCCGCCGGCGCCGGCGCGGGAACGCCGGCCGCAATCACTTCGCGCTGGCTGGGGACCAGCACCGAATAGATGAACAGATAGGCGCCAATCACCGTGACCGCGCCCGCGCCCAGGCGCATGACGTAGAACAGCCCGAGCTGATCCTGCACCTCCATGTAGGACATGCCCATCACCCGTTCGAGATGCGTCTGCACGACGCCGGCGAAGGTGAGCGTGACGGTCATGAACACGACGCCGCTCGACAGCAGCCAGAAGCTCGTCATGTTGAGCACCTGATTGTAAGGCGCGCGGTTTTTCAGGTTGGGGAAGCCGAACGACATGATCGCCAGGTTGAGGCAGACATAGGCGCCGTAGAAGGCGAGATGGCCATGCGCCGCGGTGACCTGGGTGCCGTGTGTATAAAAGTTGATCGGCGCCAGCGTGTGCATGAAGCCCCAGATGCCGCCGCCGAAGAAGGCGAGGACCGAGCAACCAAGCGACCACAACAGCGCCGCCTTGTTGGGATGATCGCGCCGGCCCTTCCAGACCATGGTGAAGCAGAACGCCACCATGCCGAAGAACGGCACGATCTCGAGCGCGGAGAACACCGAGCCGATCCACTGCCAATAGGCGGGCGCGCCGATCCAGTAATAGTGATGCCCGGTGCCGAGCACGCCGGAGAACAGCGCCGTGGCGACGATGACATAGAGCCACTTCTCGATCACCTCACGGTCGACGCCGGTCATCTTGAGCATGATGAACGCCAGCACCGAGGCCATCACCAGTTCCCACACGCCCTCGACCCAGAGATGCACAACCCACCACCAGAACATCTTGTCGATCACGAGATTGGCGGGATTGTAGAGCGAGAACAGGAAGAACACCGCAATGCCCCAGAGACCGAGCAGCAGCACGTTGGTGATCGCGGTCTTGCGTCCTTGCAGCACGGTCATCGAGATGTTGAACAGGAAGATCAACGCCGCGACGATGATGCCGAGCTTGACCCACAAGGGTTGCTCCAGATAGGAGCGCGCCTGATCCGCGTAAATGTGGAAGAGATAGCCGACCACCGCCGCTAGCGCGCCCAGGAAGAAGATCGCGAACTGGATATAGGCCAGCAGCGGCGAGTAGATGTCGCGCTCCGCCTCCTCGGGGATCAGATAATAGGCGGCCCCGAAAAAGCCGAGCAGCAACCAGACGATGAGCGCGTTGGTGTGAACCATGCGCACCACGTTGAACGGCAAAAGCTCGGACAGGAAGTTCGGGAACACGTAGATCGTGCCGCCGATCAGGCCGAACAGCACCTGCACGCCGAAGATCAGCAGGGCGCCGTACCAGTAGAGGGCGGCAATGTTCTGCGTTGGGTATCGCATGACTTTCCCCTTGAGATTACGGCGCCTTGCGCGGCGGCCAGCCTTGACGGTCCGTGCGGCTCGCCCAGGCGAGAAACTCGGCGAGGTCGTCGAGTTGTTGATCGTTGAGATTGAACTGCGGCATCTGCCGGCGCCCGGGTATGCCTGTCGGCTGCCCCTTCATCCAACCCTTGATCGCCTCCTTGGCGCCGGCGGGGTCCTTGTCGCCGCCCCAGCGCACGAACACGTCGCCGACCTCGGGCGCGAAGCGCGCGCCCTCGCCGTAGATCGTGTGGCAATCAAAACAGGCGTGGCTTTCCCAGACGCGTTTGCCGCGTTCGACCGAGGCCGTCAGTCCGGCGGCGTCGGTGCTCTTGGTCACGATATAATGATAGGAATGGGCGGTCAGCGCGATGAAGATGGCGAAGAAGAACGCCGTGCCGCCGTAGAAGATGTTTCGCGCCGTGGATTTCGTCAGAATTTCACTCATGCCGCTCTCCATGCGCGCAGCCCCGTTGAACGGGTAGTCATCGGGGGACGCGAGCGCCTTAACGAAAGTCAAGCGCGAGCGCCGCCGAGGCTGCGAACGAGGCTGCAACAATCAAGACGATCGCGGCTATGGCGGCGAGAAAGCCGCGCAGCGCGCCCGGCGCTTGCCGCAGATCGAGATAATCGGCGAGCACGATCCGGCATTTGGCCAACGCCGCGAACGCTGCGGCGGCGATGCCGAGCATCGAGAGCGGCGCGTCGTGGCGCACATCGGCGAACAGCGCGAGCGCGCCGCTCAGCGCCATCAGCAGCATCCACGCAAGAAACAAACGGGGCGCGGCGCGGGGCATGGGGTCACCGTAGCAGAAAGAGGATCGGGAACACGACGATCCAGATCAGATCGACCATGTGCCAGAAGGCGGCGCCGGTCTGGTAGTTGGGAAACGAATCGAAGCGCGCCACCAGGGCGAGGATGACAAGGCCGAGCACGACGTGCAGCGCGTGAAACCCGGTGACGAGATAGAACACGGTGAAGAAACCGCCGCTGTCGAGATCGAAGCCGGCGTCGATAAGCCGGGCGTATTCCATGCCCTTCACGATCAGGAAAACGACGCCGAACAGGAACGCCCCGGCCAGCCACGCCCGCGCCGCCGCGCGCGCGCCCTCGCGCCGCGATTCGAGCGCGAGCGCCGCGAACAGGCCGCTGGTCAGGAGAACGGCGGTGTCGAGCAGACCGGCTACGCGGTCGAGATGGTTCTGCGCCAGTGCGAATCCGATGGGGTCGCGCCAGCGCGCGCCGGCGTAGCCGATCAGCGCGGCGCCGAAAACCGCGAGCTCCGAGGCGATCAGCACCCACATCAGCGGATTGCCGGGCAGCGCCGACAGCGGCCCCCAATCGGACGCTGCGTCCTCGGCGGTGGGGGTTTGGCTGAGAGAGGTGGACATGGCGGCGCTTGTAGCCGAGGCTGGCGTGGGCCGGCTTAACCCTGGTCAAGGACGGGCCGGCGCGGCGCCGCTAACGCGCTTGGGTTACAACTATTGACGGAGCGCGTTCGATGACCTCCCAACCCGCCCCTGCGCGCGCGACGACGGCCGAGCTGTTCCGTTCCTGGCGCGGCGTCGCTTTACTGGGGCGAGGGTTCCGGCCGTTCTTTCTCGGCGCCGGCGCCTTCGCCGCCACGGCGATGGCGATCTGGCCGGCCTATTTCAGCGGCCTTATCGATGTGCCGACGGCGTTCTCGCCGGTCGACTGGCATGCGCACGAATTCGTGTTGGGCTATGGCAGCGCGGTGGTCGCGGGGTTCCTGCTGACGGCGATTCCCAATTGGACCGGGCGGCTGCCGGTGGTCGGCGGCCGCCTCGCGGCGCTGGCGGGGCTGTGGCTCGCCGGCCGGGTCGCGATCTCCGCTTCGGCCGAGATTGGCCGCGCAGCGGCCGGCGTCGTGGATTGCGCGTTCCTGTTCGCGCTCGCGGCGGTCGCCGGGCGCGAGGTGTTGGCGGGCAATAACAAGCGCAATCTCAAGGTTGTCGGGTTGGTGGTCGCGCTCGGGCTCGCCAATGTCGCGTTTCATGGCGAGGCGTGGCGCAACGGCGTCGCGCTCTATTCCGCGCGCGCGGCGCTGGCGATCCTCGTCATGCTGATCCTGGTGATTGGCGGGCGCGTCGCGCCGAGTTTCACCTCGACCTGGTTGGCGAAGTCGGGCGTGAAGGCGCGGCCGGCGCCGTTCGGCCGCTTCGACGTCGCCGCGCTCGCCGTCTCCGCCGCCGCGCTGGTGGGTTGGGTGGCCGCGCCGGAGAGCGCCGTCGTCGGCGCCCTCGCGCTTGTCGCCGGCGGCCTCGACATCGCCAGGGTCGCGCGCTGGCAGGGCGTGCGGGTCTGGCGCGATCCTTTGTTGTTCGTGCTGCATGTCGGGGCGCTGTTCGCCGCGCTCGGCTTTGTCGCGGCGGGGACGCATGCGCTGGCGCCGGTGGCGTTTCCCTACGCCGCGGCAGTGCATGTGTGGGCGATCGGCGCCGTCGGCATGATGACGATGGCGATGATGACGCGGGCGACGCTGGGTCACAGCGGCCGGCCGCTGGTCGCCTCAAAAGTGACGATCGCCGCTTATTGTTCGATCGTGGCGGCGGTGTTGGCGCGGCTCGCGATGGCGCTGTGGCCGGCGGCCGCCGCGCCGGCGATGCATGTCGCCGCCTGCTTCTGGGTCGCCGGCTTCGCGTTGTTTCTCTACGCCTACGCGCCGTTGCTGACGCGGCGCGCGCGGCCCTGATCAGCCGCGCAGGAAATGCGCGGTCGCCGAGTCGGCGGTCGCGACATGCTGTTCGATCAGCGCCGGCAGAAACGCGCCGAGCAACTGTCGCGCCGCCTCGGGGCTTTCGGCGGCGATCGCGCGGCGCATGCGCGCGACTTCGATCAAAATCTGTTGATGCAACTCGATATGCGCGAGCAGGATCGGCACGCGCGCTTGCGTCATGGCCTTTTCCTCGCGCGCGAAATGCGCCGCCAGTTCGGCGGCGACGGCCTCGAACAACTGGGGCAGATCGGCGTCGGGGGTCGTATCGACATCGCCGAACATTCGCTCCAGCGCGGCGTGATCTTCATCCATCAGCAATACGCCGAGCTTGGCCAACATCGCGCTCACCCTCCCGTTGGGGCTCCAACTTTAGGAGGAGATTTACGCGCCGAGCCGACGCTTGCCTTGATCTAGGTTATGCGCCGGCTCAGCCCTGACCTTCGGCGAAGCCCGCCAGCTTGCGCACGTCGCCGATTGTGACGCTGTCGCGCTCGACGGTGACGCCGAAATCGGCGAGCCGCCCGAGCGCGCGCGAAAAGCTCTCCGGCTTCATGCCGAGGCGGCTGGCGATCAGCGCCTTTTCATAGGGCAATTCGAGCCGCGCCGCGCCGGCGGCGACGCCGGCCTGTTCGACCAGAAAGGCGGCGATCCGCTGCGGCGCCGAGCGCGCCTTCAGTTGCTCGATCTCGTCGACGAGCTGGCGCAGCCGCATCGAGGCGGCCGCCAGCATGTCGAAGGCGAGCTGCGGTTGCGCCAGCACCGCCTTGCGCAGCTTTTCGGCGTCGACCTTGAGGATGCGCGCCGACGAGACCGCCTCGCAACTCGCCGGATACTGGCCGCCGAGAAACATCGCCACCTCGGCGAAGGTCTCGCCGGCCGAAAAGATCGCCACCACGACTTCCTCGCCGTCGTCGCGCAGCCGGTAGAGCTTGGCCCAACCCTCGATCACGCAAAAGAATCCGTCGGCGGGATCGCCTTGCGTAAACAGCGTTTCGCCGCGCGCATAGGCGCGCGGGCCACGGTCGCCGATCATGGCGCGCGAGATCGTCGGCCCCATCGCGCGGAACAGCGGCGCGCGCATGATTGTTTCCCAGTCTCGCGCCGTCAGGGCCATCGTTCGCTCCTCGCCAGCCCCTTTCATAGCAGCAAGGCCGCGCCGACGCGATGCTTGACTCTCGTTAAGGCGGCCGTGCGACACGCAAGTTAGACAATGCGCGCGCCCGCTTCGGGCTTTATCTCTGGGGGACGATCATGCGAGCGACGCGAGCCTTGGCCGCCATTCTGTTGGGATCGACGCTGTTGACGACCGCAAGCTGGGCGGCGTCGCGCGAGGAGAACCAGGCGGCGCCGATCATCGGCTCGGAGGACGCGATCCTCACCGACGCCCCGTTCGCGCCGCCGCCGATCCAGCGCGATCACGCGACCAAAGTCGTCGTGCATCTCGAAGTGAAGGAGGTGGTCGGGCGCCTCAGCGACGGGGTGCAATACACGTTCTGGACTTTTGGCGGCCACGTGCCCGGCAAGTTCATCCGCATCCGCGAGGGCGACGAAGTCGAGATGCATATCGACAATCATCCCGGCAACAAGAACCCGCACAACATCGATCTGCACGCCGTCAATGGCCCCGGCGGCGGCGCGGCGGCGTCGCTGACCGCGCCGGGGCACAGTTCGGTGTTCTCGTTCAAGGCGCTCAATCCGGGATTGTTTGTTTATCATTGCGCCACGGCGCCGGTCGCGATGCACGTCGGCAACGGCATGTACGGCCTGATCCTGGTTGAGCCGAAGGAGGGGCTGCCGAAGGTCGATCGCGAATATTATCTGATGCAGGGCGATTTCTACACCGCCGGCAAGAACGGCGATCAGGGCATGCAGGCGTTCAGCATGACCAAGGCGATCGACGAGAAGCCGGAATACATCGTGTTCAACGGCGCTGTGGGTTCGACCGTGGGCGACAAGGCGCTGACCGCCAAAGTTGGCGAGACGGTGCGTCTGTTCGTCGGCGACGGCGGGCCCAACATCGTCTCGTCGTTCCATGTGATTGGACAGATCTTCGACACCGTCTATCCCGAAGGCAACCTGGGCAGCGTCGCCCACAATGTGCAGACGACGACGGTGCCGGCCGGCGGCTCGACGATCACCGAATTCAAGATGAGCGTGCCCGGCACGTTCATCATCGTCGACCATTCGCTGGTGCGCGCGTTCAACCGCGGCGCGCTGGCGCAACTCAAGGTCGCCGGCCCCGAGGACAAGCTCGTCTATTCCGGCAAGACCAACGATCTGGTCTATCAGCCCGAAGGCGCCGGCATCGTCGACGCCGGCAAAGGCGCGCCCGCGCCGGGCGCCAGATCGAAGCAGGAGCGCGTCGCTCGGGGCGCCGACATCTTCGCCAACAATTGCCAGGCCTGCCATCAGGCGAACGGCGAAGGCGTGCCGGAGGCGTTCCCCCCGCTCGCCAAATCCGACTATCTCAACGGCGACAAGGTCCGCGCGATCAAGACCGTCACCGGCGGGCTCGAAGCGCCGCTGGTCGTCAACGGACAGACCTACAACGGCGTGATGCCGGCCTGGACGCTGTCGAACGAGGACGTCGCCAACGTGCTCAGCTACCTCTATGCGAACTGGGGCAATGCGGGCTTCGAGGTGACGCCCGAAGACGTCGCCGCCAATCGCATCCAGGCGAAATAGATGCGCGCGGCGGCCGCACTCGCGCTGCTGTTCGCGCTCGCCGCCACACACGCGGCGGGCGCCGGGGGCGTGCGGTTGCCCGCAGGCGTCTACACGCCGTTCCTGCGCCTGAAAGCGCAGAACGGCGGCGCGGCGGAGACGGTCGCGGTGCGTTCTTTCCTGCTTGACGCCGAGCCGGTGACGAACGCCGAGTTCCTTGATTTCGTCGCCGCCCATGCGCAATGGCGCCGCTCCCAGATCAAACATCTGTTCGCCGACGCCAAATATCTGCGGCGCTGGCGCGGCGACCTCGAACTCGCCGACGAGGCGGCGCGCAGCGAGCCGGTGACCAATATTTCCTGGTTCGCCGCGCAGGCCTATTGTCGCGCGCAAGGCAAGCGGCTGCCGACCACGGCGCAATGGGAATATGCGCTCGCCGACGCGGGCCGCGCGCAAGATCACGCGCGCAACGTGTCGCTGGCGTGGTTGGCCGCGCCGAATGCGGATCGCACCGGCCCCGTCGGGCGGCAGGCGCCCAATGGCTATGGCGTGAGGGATATGGTTGGTCTCGTCTGGGAATGGACGCTCGACTTCGACGCTTACGCGACCGCGGCCGAATCGCGCGATCCCAACGGCAAGGACAGCGGCTTCGTCTGCGGCGCGGCGGCGGCGGGCGCGACCGATCCGCGCGATTA
>JAGWRL010000097.1 GCA_028876585.1 Pseudomonadota bacterium
AAGCCGAACCGGCCGAGCCGCAGGCCGGGCACGCGCTCGGCCAAACCGCGCGCCGCGCGCAGCACCAGATTGTCGGCCTCCGGCCCGGCGGCGCCCGCCGTCGGCCCAAACGTCTCCAGCCCCAGCGGCGCGCCGGGCTCGAAGCGGAGCCGGTCGCCGACGCCGGCGAAGGCGACGAGGCTGTGCAGTTCGTGATAACCGTCCTCGCGCCGGCGCAGGATATGCAGCGTCAGATTGACCTTGGCGGGCGCCTTTTCGGCGAGCATCGGCTCAGCCGCCGGTTTTGCTCGGCTCCGGGCTCGGCGGGGTCGCGGCGGCGGGGCCGGGCGCCAGACCGTCCTTGATCTTCTCCAGCACCTTTTTCAGATCGTCGGGATCGGGGCCGAAATCGCGCGCGTGGTTCCATTGGAAATGCGCCTCGATCTTGCGCCCGACGCGCCAATAGGCGTCGCCGAGATGATCGTTGACGACGGGGTCGGCCGGCTTCAGTTCGACCGCCCGCTCCAGCGTCTTGGTCGCCTCGTCGTAATGGCCGAGCTTGTAATCGGCCCAGCCGAGGCTGTCGACGATATAGCCGTCGGTCGGCTTCAACTCGACGGCGCGGCGCAGCATCTTGAACGCCTCGTCGAGGTTGACGCCCTGATCGACCCAGGAATAGCCGAGATAGTTCAGCACCAGCGGTTCGTCGGGATAGAGCCGCAGCGCCTCCTTGAAATCGGCCTCCGCCTGCGGCCAGCGCTTGGTGCGCTCGAAGCAGATGCCGCGGAAATAGAACAGCACCCAATGCGCCTTGTCGGGTTGGCCGAGCGTCGCGATCGCCTTGTCGTAGGATTTCGCCGCGCCGTCGAAATCCTTGGCCGAGCGCTGCAAGGTGCCGAGCGCGCTCCAGGCGTCCGGATCGTCGGGATGCTGGGCTGTCACCTGACGCAGGATCTCCAGCCCCTTGTCGGTCTTCTGCTGCCCGTCATATTCGATCGCCGCCTGGATCAGCGCGCTTTCCGCCAGCGGCGAATCTTTGGGCACCGCGAGATAGGCCTCGATCGCCTCGCCGCCGCGCTTCATGTCGGCGAGCAGGTTGGCGATGCTCACCGCGGCGAAATCGTGATCGGGCCGCAGCGCCAGCGCCAGCCGGAGATAGATCAGCGAGGCGAGTTCGTCGCCCTGGCGCGTCCCCGCGCCGCCGAGCCCGTACAGCGCTTCCGCCGCGCCCTGCTTGGCGTTGGCCACCACCGGCGCGACTGGCTTGCCGGATTCGATCTCCGCCATCGCCGCGCGCACGACGGGGTGGTTGGGCGTGCGGGCCTCGAACTCGAAGTAGATTTTCTTGGCCCCGGCGATGTCCTTGCGCCGCGCCAGGAAGCGCGCGTAGGCGTCGACCAGCCGCAACGTCGCCGGGTCCCTGGCGTAGGCGAGCTTGTAACGCCGCAGCGCCTCGGTGGGGTCGCCGAGCGCGTCGGCGATCAGCGCGGCGTGGTAATCGCGGAACACCTGCACGCCGGGATCGGTGATGCGGTCGACCGATTGCAGCGCGCGCCGCAGATCGCCGGCCCCGGCATAGGCCCAGCCGGTCAGCAGCAGCGAGGTGACGTCGCGCGCCTTGCCGGCGTCGCCGGCGGCCAGTTGCGCCCGCGCGCCGGCGTATTGGCCGTTGCCGAAGGCGCGCGTCGCCAGCGCCAGCCGCGCCAGCGAATTGCCGGGATCGCGCGCCGCCAGCCGGTCGGCCAGGCCATAGGCGTCCTTGACGTCGCCGTCGGCGAGGGTGGCGGCGAAGGCGCGCTCGATCAGATCGAGATTGCGCGGATCGGCGCGCAACGCCTCGCGGAAATACAGCCCCGCCGCGTTGGTGTCGCGGTCGGCGCTGGCGACGATGGCGGCGAGGTAATTGCCGGGCTCGGTGTTGGCGATATGCAGCGCCGAGGGATCGGTCGTGGCGGCAAGCGCCGGCGACAGCAGGAACGGCGCAAGCGCGGCGGCGCGGAGAAGACGGGACAGGGGCAAAGGGCGGCTCACCTCAGACAGATCGATGCGGTCTAACCCGGATTCGCGCGCTTGGGAATCGCCATGGCGGCGATCGCCGCGTTCAAGCGGGAATGGCCAGCCCGCGCTGCACGGCCGGCCGCGCCAGACCGCGGTCGAGCCAGCGCTGGACGGCGATGAATTCGTGCCAGTCGACGAGATCGCCGGCGCCGTAGAACTCGACGAGATTGCGCACCCAGCCGAGCGTCGCGACATCGGCGATGGTGTAATCGTCGCCCATGATCCATTCGCGCGCATCGAGCCGGCGCTCCAGCACGCCGAGCAGGCGTTTCGATTCGTAGACGTAGCGTTCGAGCGGGCGCTTGTCGTCATAGGTGCGGCCGGCGAATTTGTGGAAGAAGCCGACCTGGCCGAACGTCGGCCCGACCGCCGCCATCTGGAAGAACACCCAGGTCAGCGTCTCGTAGCGCGCCGCGCCGCCCGGCAGCAGCTTGCCCGTCTTCTCCGCGAGATAGACCAGGATCGCGCCCGATTCGAACAGGCCGATCGGGCGCCCCTCCGGCCCGTGCGGATCGAGAATCGCCGGCACCTTGCCGTTCGGGTTCAGCGACAGGAATTGCGCGGTGTGCTGATCGCGCGCGCCAATGTCGATCCGGTGCGCCTCGTAGGGCAGGCCGATCTCCTCCAGCATGATGGAGACCTTGACCCCGTTGGGCGTCGGCGCGCTGTAGAGTTGCAAGCGGTCGGGGTCGCGCGGCGGCCACTTCTCTATGATCGGAAAGGCGCTGAGATCGACCATGTTGCCTCCGCACGCGGTTTTGCGCGTACTCCATATGGTGTAGTCTGACGCATATGAAAAGCTTGGCCGCGACGTTGCTCGCCTTTCTCGCCGTCCCGGCTATCGCCGACGAGGCGCTGACGATCCCCCCGGTCGCGATCGACCCGCGCCCCTCGCCCTCGATCTGGGACGGCCTCTATGTCGGAACTGGAGTCGGCTTCGCCGCAGGGAAAGGCCAAAGGGGCATGGCCGGCGGCGAGGTGTTCGCCGGCTACGACAAGCATTTCGACAATCATTTCGTGCTCGGGGCGCGCTTCGACACCGGCTTCGCCCCGTTCATGGGCGCCGGCGGCCGCTTCGTCGGCGCCGATTTCGCGCTGGGTTCCGTGAAGCTCGGCTATGATTTCGGCCGCGTGACGCCCTATCTCTTCGCCGGCGCCGGCCTCGCCCGCGCCACCGCCTTCGCCTCCACGCTGCCCGACGCGGCGACGACGATGAACGGCGCGTTCGGCCAGGGGCCGGGGCAGGGCGTGACGATGTTCGGCGGCGGCGTCGACTACCGCATCACCAACAATGTGACGATCGGGGTTGAAGCGGGGGTGGTGAGGGGGATGGGGAACTGAGAGGCGCGGTTCAGCGCGGTTCAACCGGGGCTTGGAGCCCGAGGCGCCCTTCGATGGCGCCGAGACGGATTTCCGCGTCGAGACTCTGTTCGCGGAAACGGGCCACGTCCTCGCGCATATTCCTGATTTCGGAATCGGTCGCCATCGCCTGAAAGATCTCGTCGACGCGAATTCTGGCCTCGGCGAGGTCGGCCTTGATCTCGCGAGTTTGCGTCAATTGAGCTTTCGCCGCAGCGGCGAGGTAATGCATGTCCGGCCAGGATTTGACGCGTCCGTCCAAATCCGCGAGCACGGTTTCAACCGCCGTCATCCGCGCTTCGAGGCCGCTCATCCGGGCGTCGACATTGCCGACGCGCGCCTCCACGCGCTCGAACCGGGTGGAGAGACGCAGGATTTCATCGAGAATGGCTTGCGCGATGGGGCTATCAGACATGACCAAAGTGCTCGTCGCGCAACACTAGCACATCGGCGGGGGTTTTCGAAACATTCGGGAAGGCGCCGCCCCCCTCCTACTCCGCCGCCTCCCGCACCTCCGCCGCCTCCGCTTTCGCCCACACCCTGATATCGTGGAACGCCGCGCCGCCGAACGGGGCCACGGCTTCGTCCGAGGTCAGCGTGTTGATGCCGCGCCCATCGAGGAAATCGCGGTTCTCCCACAGGCCCTCACTGACGATCACGCCTGGCCGCACCGCCTCCGAAAGCTTGGCGTGCAGCCTCACCGAGCCGCGCCCGTTGCCGAGCCGC
>JAGWRL010000098.1 GCA_028876585.1 Pseudomonadota bacterium
CGCCGTCGCGGTGCGCGAGGACGCGGAGCGGCTGCGCGACAAGCTGCGGCTTTCCAACGCGTAAAGCGACCGGCTCGTCGCCGGCGCGCGCGCGCTGGAAAGTCTGCACGGCCTGACCGCGCCGCCCTCGCTCGGCGATTTGCGGATCGCGCTGGTCGAGCGCGGCCGCACGGCGGCGCGCGACGCGCTCAAGCTGGCTCACGCCGACAGCGGCGTCGCGATGGACGCGCCGCCGTGGCTGGCCGCGCATCGCTTCCTCGCCGACACGCCCGAACCGCGGCTGCCGTTCACTGGGGCCGAACTGGTCGCGCGCGGCCTGCCGCCCGGCCGTCAGGTCGGGGCGGCGCTGAAAGCGTTGCAGGCGAAATGGATTCGCGCCGGCTTCCCACGCGAGCCGGAGCGGCTGGCGCAACTGCTGGCGCAGGCGCTGGCGGAGCTCGACTAGCTCAGGGGCTTGCGTTGGCCGCGCCGGCGATGATATGCGCGGCCTCCGATCGCGGAGGGGTGGCCGAGTGGCTGAAGGCGCACGCCTGGAAAGTGTGTATGCGGGAAACCGTATCGCGGGTTCGAATCCCGCCTCCTCCGCCACGAACTAAGTCAATGATATAACTTAGGTTTTGCCGCCTCACCAATCAAAATCCGGCCGATACGTCTAGGGCGGACCGGCGCTGATCCTCGCCAAGTTGCGCGCCTTCCTCGACGCGTCGATGGTCAAGACCAGCGGCAAGAGCCGCCATGCCGGCGCCATTCGCGACGCCTTATCACGCTGAGGTCGGTTGAACCGGATTGGCCTCGTGGTCCGTTCGCGGTCACTTTATTTGATCGCGAAGAGAGGGGCGAGCCGTTCGCGCGGCGCGTCTCGTCCCGCCAGCGCAAGACTTCGCGAATGAGATGCAGATCGACCTGCTGACGCAACGCCCGTCGTTCACGGGCGGCGCTGCGGCTGCGGGCGTTCTCGCGCTCGACCGCTTCTCGGCCGCTCGGTTGGGCGTCGGACGGCCCGATTCGGCCCGCACCTGCAGCTCAGACCCGCCTGCGCGCGGCCTCCAAATACACGAAGATGACGGGAGTGATGTAGAGGGTCAAACACTGACTGAGGATGAGGCCGCCGGCGATGGCGACGCCGAGCGGAAGCCGAAGCGCGGTCCCCTCGCCCGCGCCAAACATCAGGGGCATTGCGCCGAAGAAGGTGGCGAGCGAAGTCATCGTGATCGAACGGAAGCGAAGCTGCGACGCCTCCACGATCGCCTCTTCGGCTCCCAGCCCGCGACGACGCGCGTCGAGCGCGAAATCGATCATAAGAATGGCGTTCTTCTTCACGATGCCGATGAGCAGCAACAAGCCTATCGCGGCGATGACCGTGAACGGCAAGCCGAACGCCTGCAGCGCCAGCGCGGCGCCAAGGCTGGCGGAGAACAGGCTCGACAGAATGGTGATCGGATGCATCAGGCTTTCATAGAGCACGCCGAGCACGATATAGATCGCGGCCAAGGAGGCCACGAACAACCACACCATGTTCGCCTGCGCCTCCTGATAGGTCGCCGCCGTTCCCGCGAAAGCGCCGTGGACCTTCGCCGGCATGGCTATTCGCGCCGTCGCCGCGCGGATTTCGGCGGCCGCCTCGTCGAGCGTGCGGCCCGGCGCGAGGTTGAAGGACAGGGTGACGGCGGCGAACTGTCCCTGATGATTGACCGCAAGCGGCGTGCGTCCGCGCGATAGTTGGGCGAACGCGCGCAGCGGGATCATCTTTTCTGCGGCCGTCGAAACCGCGGCGCCCGCGGAGGCGCCGCCACGCCCGCTCGCCGCGAGCGCGTTGGTCGCAAAATTGCGGGCGAGATCGCTGGAAATCGCCGAGGCCGAGAGTGGCGTTTTCGCAGCCGCGCCGAATAGCCCGGCGGGATAGGCCGTGAGTTGCACGCCGCCGGGCGCGCCGCCGGCAGTCGAGACGAAGAGATCGTCCAGCGCCTGCGGGCCGGACGCGTAACGCGGATCGGCTTCCATCACGACATGATACTGGTTCTGCGCGCGCCGGATCACCGAGACCTGACGCTGACCAAACGCGTCGTAGAGCGTATTGTCGATCGCGGTCATGCTGAGGCCGAGCCGCGCCGCGCTGTCGCGATCGATGGCGACGACGGTCTCCAGTCCGCCGCGTTGTTCGTCGGAATTGACGTCGGTGAGAATGTCGCTATGCGCGAGCGCGTGCAGAAGCTTTGGCGCCCATGCGTAGAGCGCCTGCGCATCGTCGGACATGAGCGCGTATTGGTAGGTCGCCGCGCTCGGTCGCGCGCCGATCAGCAGATCCGACATCGCCGCCAAATAGAGATGCGCGCCCTCGATCCGCGAAAGCGCCTCGCGCAATCGCGCCATGACCGTCTCGACGCCGACGCCGCGCTCGGCGTAAGCTTTAAGCGAAATATAGATCGAACCGGCGTTGCTTTGCTTGCCTCCGGTGAAGCCGACGACGCTTTCAACCGCGGGATCGGCTCGGACCACGCGCTGCAACGCCGTCAGCTTGTCGCGCATCGCGGTGAAAGAGAGGCTCTGGTCGCCGCGCAGCGTGCCGACCACAAGCCCGGTGTCCTGCGCCGGGAACAGCTGATATTTCGTCTGGAACGCGAACAGATAGCCGTTGATCGCGATGGTGGCGGCGAAGATCGCCAGCACCGCGCGGCGATGACGCAGGGCGGCTGCGAGCAGCACGCGATGGCCGGCCTCCAACCGGGCGAAGACGCGCTCCGCCGCCGCGAAACCGCGCGCTTCGCCGGGCGCGGCGAACCAGGCGCACAGCATCGGCGTCACGGAGAGCGAGACGACCAGCGAAATCGCCACCGCGAGCGACAACGTCATCGCGAACTCGCGGAACAGCCGGCCGATGACGCCGCCGAAGAACAGCAACGGCGCGAACACCGCGATGAGCGACAGGCTGATCGAAACGACGGTAAACGCGACCTCCTTGGCGCCGCAAATGGCCGCCTCCAGACGCGGAGCGCCCCGTTCGATGTGGCGCGTGATATTTTCGAGCACGACGATGGCGTCGTCGACGACGAAACCGGTCGAAACAATCAGCGCCATCAGCGACAGATTGTCGAGGTTGAAGCCGAGCAGAGACATCGCCGCAAGGGCGCCGGCGATCGACGTCGGCACCGCGACGGCGGCGATCAACGCCGCCCGCAGGCTGCGCAGGAAGGCGAATACGACGCCCACGACAAGGGCCGCCGAGATCAGCAGCGTCGCCTGCGTCTCGCTCAGGGCGCGGCGAATAGTCTTGGAGCGGTCGAGCGCGACGGTGAGTTCGACGTCGGCCGGCAGCGCGGCCGCCAGACGCGGCAGTTCGGCGCGAACGCCGTCCACGGTGGAGACGACGTTGGCGGCGGGCTGGCGCATCACCGAGACGACGACGCCGGGCTTGCCGTCGACGAGCCCGGCGCGATGGATATCCTCAACCGAATCGACGACGTCGCCGACGTCGGTCAACCGGATCGGCGCGCCATTGCGATAGGCGATGACGAGATCGCGATAGTCCGCCGCCGCGAAGGCCTGATCGTTGGCGTAAATCTGCGCGGATCGGCGTCCCTCCTCAATCACGCCTTTGGGGCTGTCGGCATTGGCGGCGGCCAAAGCCGCGCGGATGTCCTCGAACCCCAGGCCGTACCGGGTCAACGCGTCGGGATTGAGTTCGACGCGCACCGCCGGCGAGGCCGAGCCCCAGACATCGACCTCGCCAACGCCGGAGAGTTGCGACAACCTTTGCTGCAACACATTGGCGGCGAGATCGTAGAGCTGGCCGGGCGAACGATCGTTGGAGGTCAACCCCAGCACCATGATCGGCGCGTCGGCGGGGTTGATCTTATGGTAGACGGGATTTTGCCTGAGGTTGGGCGGCAGGTCGGCGCG
The DNA here is from genome assembly GCA_028876585.1 of Pseudomonadota bacterium. The sequence goes on from JAGWRL010000098.1 coordinate 3,898, forward strand.
CGCGGCGTTGATCGCGCCCTGCACGTCCCGCGCCGCGCCGTCGATATCGCGGTCGAGGCCGAATTGCAAAGTCACGCGGGTCATGCCGAGCGTGCTCTGCGACGTCATTTCGTCGACGTCGGCGATGACGCCGAGATGACGTTCGAGCGGCGCCGCGACAGAGGCCGCCATCGCGTCCGGGCTGGCGCCGGGCATGTTGGCCTGCACCGAAATCGCCGGCAATTCGTAGCGCGGCAGCGGCGACACCGGCATGCGCGCATAGCCGAGCGCGCCGGCGAGCATCACGCCGATCGTCAGCAGGCTCGTCGCGACCGGGCGACGGATGAAGATCTCGCTGATCATCGTCAGGCCGGCTTCGCGGCGGGGGCGCGCGCGCGCCAACGCGCCGCGAGGCTCTCGAACGCCAGATAGACCGCGGGGGTGGTGTAGAGCGTGAGAATTTGGCTCAGCGTCAGCCCGCCGACGATGGCGAGACCGAGGGGATGACGCAGTTCGGAGCCGACGCCGCTTCCCAACATCAACGGCGCCGCGCCGAAGATCGCGGCGATGGTTGTCATCAGGATCGGCCGCAGCCGCAACAGGCACGCCTGGCGGATCGCCTCGCGCGGTTCGAGATGCCGGCGGCGCTGCGCGTCGAGCGCGAAGTCGATCATCATGATCGCGTTTTTCTTGACGATGCCGATCAGCAGCACGACGCCGATCACGCCGATGATGTCGAGCCCATCGCCCGCCGCCCACAGCGCCAGCAGCGCGCCGATGCCTGCGGAAGGCAGGGACGAAATGATCGTCAGCGGATGGATGAAGCTCTCGTAGAGAACGCCGAGCACGATATAGACGGTGATGACCGCCGCGCCGATCAGCAACGTCTCGTTGCCGAGCGCCGCCCGGAACGCCTGCGCGGCGCCCTGATAATGCGCGCTCATGGTCTCGGGCAGCCCGATTTCGGCGAGCGCGGCGTCGATGGCGTCTACCGCCTGCCCGAGCGAGGCGCCGGGGGCGAGGTTGAAGGAGATGGTCGCCGCCGAGAACTGGTTGAGATGCGAGACGCGCAACGGCGCGGCCGTCTCGACGGCTTTCGCCACAGCCTTCAGCGGCGTCTGCCTGCCAGTCGCGGCGGAAGGCAGATAGATGTCGTCGAGCGAATCGGCTTCGCGCGCCAGCTTCGGGTCGATGTCGAGAACGACGCGATATTGGTTGGCCTCGGTGAAAATGGTCGAAATGATGCGCTGGCCGTAGGCGTCGTAAAGCGCGTTGTCGACGACGGCCGGCGTGACGCCGAAGCGCGCGGCCTGGCCGCGGTCGATGGCGATCGTCACGGCGCGGCCCTGCGCCTGCATGTCGCTGGAGACATCGGTGATGGCGGACGCCTCGGCGAGCCGGCTGAGCACCTTCGGCGTCCATGCGACGAGGGACTCGTAATCCAGACTTTGCAGGCTGAACTGATATTGCGCGGGGCTGGCGGTCGTATCGATCGTCAGATCCTGCGCCGGCCGAAGAAACAACGAAACGCCGGGAACGGAGGCGACCGCCCGTTGCAGCCGGCTGATGATTTGCGCCGCGTCGGCGCCGCGCTCGGCGCGCGGCGTCAGATTGATCAGCATCCGGCCCGAATTGAGCGTCAGGTTGGCGCCGTCGATGCCGATGAAGGAACTGAGGTTGGCGACGTCGGGGTCGGCGAGCACGCGGCGGCCGACCGCGCGCTGCCGCTCGGCCATCTCCTTGAAAGACACATCCTCGGCCGCGACCGTGACGCCCTCGATCAGCCCCGTGTCCTGCGAGGGGAAGAAACCCTTGGGAATCGTGGCGTAGAGATAACCGCTGAGCGCGAAGGCCGCGACGGCGACGGCCAGCGTCCAGCCGATGTGATCGAGCGCGACGTCGAGGGTCGCGCCATAGAGCCGCGTCGCCGCGCGGAACAGGCGGCCCCCGCTCGCCTCGCCGCCGCCGCCGCCGCGCAGCGCCCGGGCGCACAACATCGGCGTCAGCGTGAGCGACACGACGGCGGAAACGACGATGGCGGCGGCGAGCGTAATCGCGAATTCGTGGAACAGCCTTCCCACCACATCGCCCATGAACAACAGCGGAATGAGCACCGCCAACAATGAGACCGTCAGCGAAATGACGGTGAAGAAGATCTGCGACGACCCTTTGAGCGCGGCTTCGTAGGGGCTGTCGCCGGCTTCGAGATAGCGCGCGATGTTCTCGATCACGACGATGGCGTCGTCGACCACGAAGCCGGTCGCGATCGTCAGCGCCATCAGCGACAGATTGTCGAGGCCGAACCCGAACAGCCGCATGATCGCGAGCGCGCCGATCAGCGACAGCGGCACGGTGAGGCTCGGAATGACCGTCGCCGCGACATTGCGCAGGAACAGGAAGATGACCATCACGACGAGGCCGACGGCGAGCGCGAGCTCGAACTCGACGTCGCTCACGGAGGCGCGGATCGTGACCGTTCGGTCGGTCAGCGGGCGAATGTCGAGCCCCGCCGGCAGCCCCTCCAGCAACATCGGCAGCGCCGCTTTGATCTCATCGACGACGGCGATCACGTTGGCTCCCGGCTGGCGCCGAATGTCGAGCAGGATGGCGGGCCGGTCGTTGACCCAGGCGGCGAGCCGGCTGTTCTCGGGGCCGATTTCGACGCGCGCCACGTCGGCGAGCCGCACCGGCGCGCTGTTGCGATAGGCGACGACCGCGTCCAGATAGCCGCGCGGATCGAGGATCTGGTCATTGGCGCGGATCGAAGACGAGAGGCGCGGCCCGTCGAAGCCGCCCTTCGGCATATTTACGTTGAGGTTGGCGATCGTCGTGCGCAGATCGTCGAGGTTGATCCCGGTCGCAGCCAGCGCGAGCGGGTTGGCGTGGATGCGCAGCGCCGGGCGGTGACCGCCCGCAAGGGAGGCCAGGCCGACGCCCGCGAGTTGCGACAGCTTCGGCGCGATGCGGCTTTCGACGATATGCTCAACCTGCGTCAGCTGCATCGCGTCGGAAGAGACGGCGAGCGTGAGGACCGGCGCGTCGGCGGGATTGACCTTGGCGTAGATCGGCGGCGCGGGAAGGTCGGCCGGCAGCAGATTCCCGGCGGCGTTGATCGCCGCCTGCACTTCCTGCTCGGCGACGTCGAGGCTGATGTCGAGACCGAACCGCAAGGTGATGACCGAGGCGCCGCCGGAGCTCGCCGAGGACATTTCATCGAGGCTTGGCATTTGCCCGAACTGACGCTCGAGCGGCGCCGTGACCGCCGAGGTCATCACGTCGGGACTGGCGCCGGGATAGAAGGTTTCGACCTCGATGGTGGGATAGTCGACGTCCGGCAGGGCCGAGACCGGCAGGAGGCGAAAGGCGGCCAGGCCAAGCAGCAGGACCGCGACGGTCAGCAGCCCCGTCGCGACCGGACGGTCGATGAAGAGGCGGCACGGGTTCAAGGCCGCAGGTCCGCCGGCGACGGGATCGCCTTCGCGACCGCGCTGATGTTGATGCTGGCGCCGTCACGCAGGCGATCCACGCCGTCGATCACCACCCGTTCGCCGACCGTCAGACCGGAAAGGATCGCGGTCGATCCGTCCACCGTGACGCCCGCCCTGACCGCGCGGCGGGCGACGCTCGAATCGTCGTTGACGACATAGACGTAATCGCCGGCGGGGCCGACCTGAACCGCTGCGGCCGGGGCGAGGATCGCGCCCTTCAGCGTGTCGATCAACAGGCGGACGTTGACGAATTGCTGTGGAAACAAGGCTTCGTCGGGGTTGGCGAAGCTGGCGCGCAGCTTGATCGTTCCGGTGGTTGGATCGATCTGGCTGTCGTAGGTGGTGAGCGAGCCGCGCGCCAGGCGCCGGTCGCTCGCGCGGTTGAACGCCTCCACCTGCAACTCCGCGCCCGCCTTGAGCCGCGCGGCGATCTGCGGCAGATTGTCTTCGGGGACGGAGAAAACGACGCTGATGGGATCGAGTTGCGTAATGACGACGATGCCGCCGACATCGGACGGCTGTAGGTAATTGCCTACGTCGATATTGCGGATTCCGACCCGGCCGGAGATCGGAGAGACAAGGCGAGTGTAGTCGAGATTGACGGCCGCGGCCTGGACCAGAGCCGTGTCGGTGGCGATAGCGGCGGCGTCCTGTTCAACGAGCGCCTCCTGATCGGTGACCTGCTGTTTGGCGATCGAATCCTGGCGCCTCAGAACATCGTAACGCGACAGGTTGACGCGCGCCTGCGCCAGCAGCGCCTTGTCCTTGGCGAGTTGCCCCTTGGTCTGCGCAAGCGCGGCCTCATAAGGTCGCGGGTCGATCTGGGCGATAAAATCGCCCGCCTTCACCATCTGTCCCTCTTTGAAGCCGAGGCTCATCAGCTTGCCCGCCACCTGCGTGCGGATCGTCACCGTCTCCAGCGGCGTCACCGCGCCAATCTCCTTCAGCGCGATCGGCAAGTCGCCGCGCACGATTGTCGCGACGCGCACCGTAGGGATCAACGCGCCCGCGCGCCCATGCGGCGACGGCCTCGCGCCTGGCGCGACGCCGGGGCTGGCGCGCCAGCCGAGCATGGCGAGCAAGCCCAGCGCAACGAGACCGGCCAACCATGCGGGCTTGCGCGAACGCCGCTTCGGCGGCTCCGGCGCAAGCACGCCGGGCTGCGCCGGGGTGGCGCGTTCAAAGGCGGCGGGTCTCACGGTTTGGTTCATGACATGGCCTGACGGCTGAGTTCACCGGGACAAGGCGCGGGTGGCGGGGAAGCGAGGCGGGCGCAATGAACGCTGGCGGGCGGCACGGCGATCTCGCGCACGCGCGCGACGTTTTCGCCGCTCAGGGACAATAGCGCCACGCGCACCACCCAGGCGTGCGCGACGATGGCGACCGCGCCGCGCGCCGGCGGCTTCAGCGCGCGCAGGAAATCCTCGACGCGCGCCTGAAGTTCGTGCAGCGCTTCGCCGCCGGGCGGGCGCGCGCTGGCGACGCCGCGTTTCCAATCTCGCAGCGCCGTCGGCCACAGGGCCTTGACTTGCGACTGCGTCAACCCCTCCCACTTTCCGTAATCCAGCTCGATGAGGCGCTCGTCGAACCGGAGCGGCGCGCCTGCGGCGGCGGCGAGCGGCGCGGCGGTGTCGCGGGCGCGCGCGAGCGGGCTGGCGACCACGAGCCCGATGTCGGCGTCGCGAAGGCGCGTCGCGATCCGTTCGGCGTCGGCGCGGCCCAACGCCGACAAGGGCGTGTCGTGTCGCCCCTGATAGCGGCCGGCCGCGGTCCAGGGAGTCGCGCCGTGGCGGATCAGGAACAGCGGGACGGGACAGGGAGCCGTCATGGCGTCACGCCGCCAGTCCGCCGCCGGACTGGCTGCGCAGAAGTCCGGCATAGACGCCGCCTTCGCGCAACAGCGTCGCGTGGTCGCCACGCTGCACGATGCGTCCGCGCTCAAGCACGAGAATTTCGTCGGCGCCGCGAACGGTGTTGAGGCGGTGGGCGATGATGAGCGAGGCGCGGCTGGCGGTGAGCCGCGCCAGCGCCGTCGAAATGCGCCGCTCCGTCGTCGCGTCGAGGCTGCTGCTCGGCTCATCGAGAATGACGACGTCGGCGTCGGCGAGCGTCGCGCGCGCGATCGCGACGCACTGGCGCTGGCCGCCCGAGAGACTGGCGCCGCGCTCGGCGACCACCGTGTCGTAACCGTCCGGCAAGTTGGACAGGATCTCGTCGACGTCGGCGGCGATCGCCGCGTCGATCGCCGCGTCGCGCCCCGCGCCCGGTCGGCCATAGGCGATGTTTTCCCACACCGTTCCGTGCAGCAGCGGCGCGTCCTGCAGCATGAGCGCCACGCGTCGCCGCACGTGTTGCAGCCGCAGGCTGCGCAAGTCGCGCCCGTCGAGAAACACCGATCCGTCGGTGGGATCGGCGAGCCGCGCCGCCAGCGCGGCGATCGTGCTCTTGCCCGCGCCGGTCGGGCCGACCAGCGCCACGCGCCGGCCGGGCGCGAGGTGGAACGACACATGCTCCAACGCCGCAGCGTCGGCGCCGTAGGAGAAAGACACCGAGCGGAACTCCAGGCGCCCTGCGCCTGGCGGCGCCTCAACCGGAAATTCGGGATCGGCGATGGCGACCTTCTCGTTCAGCAATTCGCGAATCCGCTCGATCGCGACGACGGCGCGCCCCATCACGGGCCCGTTCTTGGTCATCTGCCGGACCGGCGTGACGAGGCCGCGCAGATAGGCGAGAAACAGCAGCAGGTCGCCGGCGGTCAGCGAGCCGTCGAGCACGCGCGCGGCGCCATAGGTTGTAATCGCCGCGGTCGCGATTCCGACCATGAAGTTGATCAGGGGCGGCAATTCGGCTTGCGTGCGCGTCGCCGTCAGCGCGCGCCCCAGGCTGCGGCGCGCGAGCCGCGCGAACCGGCGCGCTTCATAAGGTTCGCGCCCATGCGCCTGCACGAGCGGGATCGCCGCCAGCGTCTCCTGCGCCATCGACCAGAGCTCGCCGTCCTCATGGCGGGCGTCGCGCACGCGCGCGCGCAGCTTGCGCGACCAGCGATCGCTGACAAGGGCGAGCGCCGGGATCACCGCGGCGACCATAAGCCCATAACGCCAGTCGATCGCCGCCATCATGCCGAGGATGCCCAATACCGTCAGGACATGGGGCAGCAGTCCCGTTCCGACGACGACGACGAGATCCTGCACGCGCCCGACGTCTTCGCTGAGCCGCGTCATCACATCGCCTCCGCGCCGGCGCCGATGCCAGGACAAAGGCAAGACGAGCAGATGAGCGAACACGTCTCGCCGTAGCGCGCTCACCATGCGCTGGCCGGCCTGCAACACGAGATGATTGCCCAGATAATCCAGCAGCGCGTCGGCCAAGGCGAAAGCCAGCATCGCGGCGCCG
>JAGWRL010000099.1 GCA_028876585.1 Pseudomonadota bacterium
CCTCGTCGGCGAGCGCGGCGTGATTGACGCCGCCGGAATCGCGCTCCAGCGCGGCGAACACGGCCGCCGCGACCGCGCCGGCGGGATCGGCGGCGCCGAGCGAGGCGTCCACTTCGGCGACGACGACCTTGGCCGCGCCCTTGCGGGTGACGCGCTCGATCAGCCGGCGCAGCGCGAAACTCTTGCCGGCGCCGCGGCCGCCGACGATCGCCAGCGCGAACGGGGTCTCCGCGTCGGGCGCGAGGCAAAGCTCGGCCAGCGGCCGGATCGCTTCCGAAACGCCGGAGAGGTCCGGCCCCTGCGTGCGGTCGGCCATCAGCGCGGCGCCGGGGCCCGACGCCGGCGCCGGTTCGCCGAGCGCGCGCGCGCCTCTTTCCGCCTGCAACGCCATCGCGGACTTCTCCCTGCGAGCCGACCCGGGCGCCGCTTTGCCGCCGCCCTGCGCCCCCGTCAAGCCGTTAAACTATGGCGACATTGGGGTTTTGCCCTGCTCTGTCGACGCCCTGAAACGCCGGATTAACCTTAATGCGGCACAGCTACACCAATGGTCGCAGCCGGACATGCGAGAGCCGATGGCGTTGCAATCCCTGAGCTTTGAGCCGCGAATCGAGAGCCGCCGCGCCGCCGTCGCCGCCCCCGCGCGGCCGAGCGCGCAATTGTTCGCGCTGCCACGCGCCAGGCCGAAGGTGCTGTTCGCGACCTCGGAAATCGCCGATTTCGTGCAGACGGGCGGGCTCGGCGCGGTGTCGGCCTCGCTGCCGCGCGCCTTGCGCGCCAGTTGCGACGTGCGCGTGATTCTGCCGGGCTACGCGCAGGTGCTCGCCAAAGCGCCGCCGTTGCAGGTGGTGGAGCGGCTGCCGGGTCTGGCCGGGCTGCCGCCGTGCTCGATCGCGGCCGGGGCGACGCCCGACGGGCTGGCGCTGCTGGTCGTGCTGTGCGACGAACTCTACTGCCGCGACGGCGGCCCCTACGCCGACGCGCGCGGCGTCGATTACGCCGACAACGACGTGCGCTTCGCCCGGCTGAGCCTCGCGGCGGCCGAGATCGCCGCGCGCGGCGCCGGCGGATGGACGCCCGACCTCGTCCATCTCAACGATTGGCCGACCGCGCTGGCGGCGGGCTATCTCGCCTGGCGCGGCGCGGCGACGCCGAGCCTGCTGACGATCCACAATCTCGCCCATCTCGGCCAGTTCCCCGCCGGACGGCTCGGCGCGCTCGCCATTCCCGGCGAGGCGTTCGGGCTCGACGGCGTCGAGTTCCACGGTCAGGTGTCGTTTCTCAAAGCCGGGCTCGCCTTCAGCCGCCACGTCTCGACGGTGAGCGAGACTTACGCGCGCGAAATCGTCGCGCCGGAGCGGGGCTGCGGGCTCGACGGGCTATTGGCGCTGCGGGCCGGGCAAGGTCGGCTCAGCGGGGTGATCAACGGCGTCGAGGAGGAATGGGACCCGCGCGCCGACCGCAACTGCCCCTATCAATTCGACCCGACGCGCTGGAAGGGCCGCTACGCCGATTTCGTCCGCGGCGCGTTCGGGCTGAGCCTGGCGCGCGCGCCGCTGTTCGCCTTCGTGGCGCGGTTCGCGCATCAGAAGGGGGTCGATCTGGTGATCGAGGCGGCGGAGGGACTCGTCGCGCGCGGCGGGCAGATCGTCGCGGTGGGCGAGGGCGAGGCGGAGGCGGCTTTGCGCGACCTGAGCCGGCGCTGGCCGGACGCGGCGGCGGTGCGGGCGCCGTTCGACGCCGGGATGGCGCGGGCGGTGTTCGCCGGGGCCGATTTCCTGCTGATGCCGTCGCGCTACGAGCCGTGCGGCCTGAGCCAGATGTACGCGCAGAAATTCGGCGCGCTGCCGATCGCCCATCGCACCGGCGGCATCGCCGAGACCGTGTTCGACGGCCGCACCGGCCTGTTGTTCGACGCGCCCGAGCGGCTGGCGCTGGAGGGCGCGATCGCGCGGGCGTTCGCGCTGTACCAGAATTCGCGCGAATTTTCCGCGATGCGGCGGGCGGCGATGGCGCTGGATTTCAGCTGGGGCCGCTCGGCGGCGCGTTATGTCGAGCTTTATCGCGGGCTTAGCGGGGCCGGCGCGCTCGGCGGTTGATAATTCGCGCTGGGCTTTGCGGGCGCGCGGCAACAGGTCTATAGAGCGCCGCCATTCCGGCCGCCCAGGCGGCTTCAGGGTTCGAACTTCATGCCGCAAGACATTCCCGGGGCTGTCCCCGCCGCCGACGCGGTAGGGTCGGAGAGCTTCGCCGGGCAGGACGAGCACGCCCACGGCAATTTCTGGATTCTCGCGCTCGGTTCGATCGGCGTCGTGTTCGGCGACATCGGCACCAGCCCGCTCTATGCGTTGCAGACCGCGCTCGGCCAGTTCAAGAACGAAGGCGTCGGCGTGGCGCAGGTGGTCGGCACCGTCTCGCTGATCGTGTGGGCGTTGCTGATCGTCGTCACCGCGAAATACGTGTTGTTCCTGATGAACGCGGACAACAAGGGCGAGGGTGGCATTCTCTCGCTCAACGCGCTGGCGCAGACGGCGATCGGCAAGAAGACTGCGGTCGTGTTCATGCTCGGCGTCGCCGGCGCGGCGCTGTTTTCGGGCGATGCGATCATCACCCCGGCGATCTCGGTTTTGTCGGCGCTGGAGGGCCTGAAGCAGGTCGACGCCGATCTGGCGCCGCTGGTGCTGCCGGCGACGCTGGTGATTCTGGTGGCGCTGTTCTTCGTGCAAAGCCGCGGCACCGCGCGCGTGGCGGCGTTTTTCGGGCCGATCATGCTGGTGTTCTTCTCGGTCAACACCGTGCTCGGGCTGATGCAGATTCCGCACGCCTGGGTGATCCTGGCGGCGCTGAGCCCGATTCCCGGCCTCCAATTCCTGTGGGTGCATGGCGCGACCGGCTTCGTCGTGCTCGGCAGCGTGTTCCTGGCCGTCACCGGGGCGGAGGCGCTCTACGCCGATATGGGGCATTTCGGCCGCAAGCCGATCCAGGCGTCGTGGCTGTTCATCGTCCTGCCGGCGCTGATCTGCAATTATCTCGGCCAGGGCGCGCTGATTCTGACCAACCCGAAGGCGGTCGAGAATCCGTTCTATCAACTGGCGCCGGCCTGGGGGCTGCTGCCGCTGATCCTGTTGTCGACGGCGGCGACGGTGATCGCCAGCCAGGCGGTGATCACGGGCGCCTATTCGCTGGTCAGCCAGGCGATCCAGCTTGGCCTGCTGCCACGGCTGGAGATCGTGCACACCTCCGACACGCAGGAGGGGCAGATCTATATCCCGCGCGTCAACAATCTGCTGCTGATCGGCGTGCTGGCGCTGGTGCTGCTGTTCAAATCCTCCGACGCGCTCGCCAACGCCTATGGCATCGCCGTCGCCGGCACGATGGTGATGACGACCGCGCTCGCCTTCTTCGTGGTGTGGAAACTGTGGAACTGGCCGCTGTGGCGGGCGGCGCTGCTGATCGCCGCGTTCCTGTCGATCGACGTCAGCTTCTTCGTCGCCAATCTCTACAAGGTGCTGGACGGCGGCTATGTGCCGCTGATGCTGGGCACGGCGACCTTCATCGTGATGTCGACCTGGGCCAAGGGCAGCCGGATCCTGACGGAAAAGACCCGCCGCGATTCGATCCCGATGGCCGACCTTTTGAAGATGCTGGAGAAATCGAAGCCGACGCGGGTGCCGGGCACGGCGGTGTTCCTCACCAACGACGTCGGCCTGGCGCCGTCCTCGTTCATGCACAATCTCAAGCACAACAAGGTGGTGCACGAGCGCGTGGTGATGATGTGCGTGCGCAACCATCCCCGCCCGCGAGTGCCGGCCGAAAAACGCTACGAAATCGTGCAGCTTTCGCCCGACTTTCTCGCGATCAAGCTGCATTACGGCTATATGGAGCGGCCGCGCATTCCCGCAGCTTTGGCGGGCCTGCGCAAGCTCGGGCTAAAATTCGACATCATGACGACGTCGTTCTTCCTCGGCCGCCGCGCCCTGAAGCCGGCGGAGAAATCCAACATGCCGAAATGGCAGGATCACCTGTTCATCGGGCTGGCCAAACAGGCGGCGAGCGCGCCCGACTTCTTCCACATTCCCTCCGACCGCGTCGTCGAGCTCGGCGCGCAGATGAAGGTGTAGCGCCTCAGCCGCCGGTTTCGATCGCCGCTTTCACCTCGGCGAAGGCGCGGCGCAGGTGGGCGGTGAGCGGGTCGGCGCCGCCGCGCTCGGCCCAGCGCTCGAAGGCGACCCGCAGCGCGCCGACCGCGATCATCGCCACCAGCCGCAGCCGCTCGCGCCGCTCCGGCGCCGGCCACAGCGCAGCGAGGGCCTCGTAGACCGCCTGCTCCTGCTGCGCGTATTTGGCGAGCTTGCTGGCGCCGAGCCGCTCGGACGAGGCGAGCAGCCGTTCGATGCGGATATGGTCCTCGGCCTGATATTGCGCGGCCAGTTGCAGCAAGGCGGCGAGCACGATGTCGAGCGGCGGCCGGTCGGGCCGCTCGCGCAGGATCGCAGCGCGGATCGCTTCGCCGAGCCCGCTGCGCCACGCCAGCAGGATGTCTTCCTTCTGCTCGAAATAATGGAACACCGTGCGCCGCGACACGCCGGCGGCCTCGGCGATCGCGTCGAGCGTCGTCTGCTCGTAGCCCTGCTCCAGAAACAGCCGCAGCCCGGTTTCAGCCAGACGCTGGCGGGTTTGGCGGCGCTTCCGTTCGCGCAGGCCCTCCGGTTTTTCGGCCGAGTGCGACATCGGCCGCGCATAACATGGATTGCACGGGTTGCAAATTTGCACTCGATGTAATATTTTCGAATCGAGCTTGGGCGGGCGAGGGTCGAGATGGCGACGGCGGTAGTCAACGGGCGCACGGTCGAGCTTCCCGACGACGAGGACGCGCTGCTCGTCGACGTGCTGCGCGACCGGCTCGGCCTGACCGGGACCAAGCTCGTCTGCGGCGCCGGCGTTTGCGGCGCCTGCACGGTGCTGATCGACGGCGCGGCGGTGGTGAGCTGCCTCACGCCGGCGCAGGCGGCGGCGGGCAAGCAAATCACCACCATCGAGGGGATCGGCGCGCCCGAACTGCATCCCATGCAACGCGCCTTCATGGCGCAGGACGCGCTGCAATGCGGCTTCTGCACCCCCGGTTTCATCGTCGAGGCGAAGGCGTTCTACGACGAGTGGCGGGCGACGCGCGGCGCGGTCGCGCCCTCGCGCGAGGAGATCGCCGCCGCGTTCGCGGGCCACCTCTGCCGCTGCGGCGCCTATGACAACATCTACCGCGCCGTCGCCGAGGCCTGCGCCGGCGGCTACGATTCTGCGGAAAAGGAGGCGCCGCGCGTCGAAGCGCGCGCCAAGGCGACCGGCGCCGCGATCTATACCCACGACATCCGCCACGCGGGCCAGTTGGAAGGCCTGATCCTGCGCTCGCCGCACGCCCGCGCGCGCGTCGCGGCGCTCGATTTGGCGGCGGCGCGGAAGGCGCCGGGCGTGCGCGCCGTCGTGTCGCTGCTGGACGCGGGCGGCGCCGTCACTTTCGTCGGCGACCCGGTCGCGGCGGTGGCGGCGGTCGACCTGGCGACGGCGCGGCGCGCGCTCGCGGCGATCGAAGTGCGCTACGAACCGCTCGCCGCCGCCATCGGCGCCGAGGCGGCGCTGGCGCCCGGCGCGGCGGTGGTGTTCCCTAGGGGCAAGGGGCTGAAATACAACGCCGGCGAAGGCGGCGACGCGCCGGCCGCGTGGAACGGCAACCTGCGCGGACCCGTCTCCGCCTTCTCGCTGCGCCGCAAGGCCGCGCGCAATGCGATCGAGGCGGCGCGCGCCGCGCGCGATCCGCTGCTGGTCGAAGGCGTGTTCCGCACCAGCGCGCAGCAGCACAATTCGCTGGAGCCGCATGTCGCAGTCGCCCGCTTCGACGGCGAGGAACTGACGGTCGAGGTCTCGACGCAAAGCGTGTCGGGGCTAGCGGGCGAGATCGCCAAGCACTTCAAGCTCGACCCCGCACGGGTGCTGGTGCTGGCGCAGCACGTCGGCGGCGGCTTCGGCTCGAAGGCGGCGTTGCGGCACGAGACGATCGCGGCGATCGAACTGGCGAAAATCGCGCGCGCGCCGGTGCGCGTCGCCTACAGCCGGCACGAGGAACTGTCGGTGGCCGGCTATCGGCCCGCCGTCGAATTGAAGATCGCGCTGTTGCCCGCGCGCGACGGGGCGCTGAGCGCGCTGTCGCTGACCGCCTATTCCGACGCGGGCGTGGCCGCCAACAGCACCGTCGCCGGCCTCGCCCGGCTGATCTATGGCGCGCCGGCCAAGGAATTGCTCGATTACGACGTCGTCAGCGATCTGCCGCCCGGCTCGCCGTTTCGCGGCCCCGGCGGGCCGCCGATGGCGTTCGCGCTCGAACAGGCGGTCGACGAGGCGGCGCTGCGCTTGAATCAAGACCCGATCGCGTTGCGCAAGCGCTGGGACGCCAACCCCACCCGCGCCCGCCTCTATGATTGGGCGATGGGGCTCGACGTCTGGAAGGCGCGCGGCGCGCCTTCGGGCGAGGGCCGCTACCGGCGCGGCGTCGGCGTCGCCGCCGGCTATTGGCTCTATCTGTGGCAGACCGACACCAAGGCCGAGCTTGCCGTCGAGGCCGGCCGGCTGGTGGCGAGCCTCGCCGTGCAAGACATCGGCACCGGCACCCGCACCGTCATCGCCGACACGCTGGCGCGCGAATTCGGGCTCGATCCGGGCGAAATCGAGGTGCGGCTCGGCGATTCCCGGCTGCCGCTCGGACCCGGCTCCGGCGGCAGCCGCGTCACCGCCTCGATCGTGCCGGCGCTGCTGGTGGCGTCGGCTAAGCTGAAGGCGCGCCTGCAAGCCGCCGCGCGGACGCCGGCGCCGGGCGCCAACGCGCCCTGGCGCGCCGCGCTGGCCGCGTCGCCCGACCTCTCCGTCAGCGCCGGCCGGCCGGCCGACGAAAAGGGCAACATCTACGGCAACGCCTCGCTGCTGCACGAGGCCGGCGTGGTCGGGCGGCTGTTCGGCTGGATGCTGCGCTTTCGCCAGAAGCTGGCGGTCGGCGCCGGCGCGCCGAGTTCGGTGCAGGTGGTCGAGGTCGAGGTCGATACTTGGCTCGGGCGGGTGCGGGTGCTGCGCGCCTGGACCGGCATCGCGGTCGGCAGGCTCGCGGCGCCGGCGCTGGCGCGCAATCAGGCGGCGGGCGCGTTCTATCAGAGCATGGGCCACGCGCTCTACGAGGGCCGCGAGATCGACGCCCGCAGCGGCGACGTGCTGAGCGTCAATCTCGACGATTACCGCACGCCGGGCATCGGCGACGCGCCCCCCGTCGAGGTGCATTTCGAGGAGAGCGGCTTCGAGCATGTGCCCGGCGGCTCGGTCGGAATCGGCGAAGTCGCCGCCGTGCCGACGCCGGCCGCCATCGCCAATGCGGTGCGCCACGCCATCGGCGCGCGGCCGCAGGAAATCCCGATCCGTCCCGACCGCCTGCTGGCGCTGTTGAAGGGAGCCGCCCATGTCGATGGCCGCTAGTCCGATGGGCCCCGAATATCGGGCCGCGGGAACCGACCTTTCCGAGCGCCGCCGCAGCGGCGTCTCGCGCGGGCCGCTGCGCGAGGTCGCCGCGCCGATTGGCGTCGAGCGCGAACTGGACGGCGGCCTCAGGCTCGGCGCGCTGACGACCATCGCCGCTTTGGCCGCCGATCCCGCGATCCGCGCCGGCTATCCGGGGCTGGCGGCGGCGGCGGCCGGGTTGGCGACGCCGCAGATCCGCCGCATGGCGACGCTCGGCGGCAATATCGCGCAACGCAATCGCTGCTGGTATTTCCGCAATCCCGACCTCGCCTGCCTGAAGAAGGGCGGCGACGTCTGCCGCGCGCGCGAGGGCAACGCGCTTTACGCGGTCGCGTTCGACAGCGCGCCCTGCGTCGCGCCGCACCCCTCCACGCTCGCCGCCGCGCTCATCGCTTATGACGCGCGGCTCGACACCGACCGACGGCGCGGCATGACCATCGCGCAGGCGCTGGGCGACGGCCGCTCCCTGACGGCCGAAACGGCGCTGGAGCCGGGCGAACTCATCACCGCCGTCACCCTGCCCGCGCCGATGTCGGGCGAGCGCGCGCAGTACAAACGCGCCATCGCCCGCGCCCATGCGGAATGGCCGCTGGTCGAACTCGTCGTGCGCGCCTCCTTCGACGCCGGCGCGTTCGCGCGGCTGACGCTCGTCGCCGGCGGCGTCGCGCCGATCCCGCTGCGGCTGGCGGGCGCCGAAGCCGCCGCGCTCGGCCGGCCCGCGTCGGAGGCGACCTTCGCGGCGGCGGGGGCGGCCTCGATCGCGGGCGCGAATCCGCTGCCGCAATCGCGCTACAAGCTCGACCTGCTGCAAGGCCTCGTGCGCGATCTGCTGGAGGCTGTAGCGGCGCAAGGCTGAGCCGGCCGATCGTCCGAAGGCGCGGCGGCGGCCATTTTCGCGCGCAACTTCGCCGCGTTTGACTTCCGCCGCATTCTCCCAATACTTGCCGCCAAATTCATTTGCGAACAACGCGCCGCAACGATGCGCGGCAGGGAGGGGGCGGCGGGATGGCGACGATCGCAGCCGGCGTCATCGCAGACAACAAGCCGTTCCGCGCCGCTCGCGAGGCGCGCGCCGCTTCGTCACGCTTACAGGAGTTACGGCCATGACCGACCGCCTGAGCCCGTTCTACCAGCCCGAGCACGAGGCGTTCCGCGACAGTCTGCGCAAATTCGTGCGCCGCGAGATCGAGCCTTACGCCAACCAATGGGACGAGGCGGGCGAGTTTCCGCGCGAACTCTACAAGAAGGCCGCCGCCGTCGGCTATATGGGCCTCGGCTTTCCCGAGCGCTACGGCGGGACCGAGGGCGACCGCTTCATGCGCATCATCGCCATGCAGGAGGTCGCGCGCGCGGGTTGCGGCGGCGTCGGCGCCGGGCTGTTCAGCCACACCATCGGCGCGCCGCCGATCCTGCATCGCGGCTCGGAGGCGATGAAGGCGCGCGTGCTGCCGCAAATTCTCTCAGGCGAGAAAATATCGGCGCTCGCCATCACCGAGCCCTCGGGCGGCTCCGACGTCGCCAATCTGCGCACCACGGCGCGGCGCGACGGCGATCATTTCATCGTCAACGGCTCCAAGACCTTCATCACCTCGGGAATGCGGGCGGATTTCATCACTTTGGCCGCGCGCACCGGCGGCCCCGGCGCGAGCGGCGTCAGCCTGATCCTGATTGAAGGCGAGCCGGAAGGCTTGCAGCGCACGCCGCTGAAGAAGATGGGCTGGTGGTGCTCCGACACGGCGACGCTCTATTTCGAGAACGTGCGCGTCCCCGCCGAGAACCTGATCGGCAAGGAGGGCGAGGGCTTTCGCGCCATCATGCTCAATTTCAACGACGAGCGGCTGCACGGCGCGGCGGGCGCGATCGCCGCCGCGCGGGTTTGTCTGGAGGAGGCGACCGCCTACGCCAAGGAGCGCGTCACCTTCGGCAAGCCGCTCGTGCAGCATCAGGTGATCCGCCACAAGCTGGTCGACATGGCGATGCGGGTCGAGGCGTCGCAGGCGATGCTGGAATTGCTGACCTGGCGGCTGGAACAGGGCGAGAATCCGGTCGCCGAAATCTGCATGTTGAAGAACCAGGCCACCACCACGATGGCGTTTTGCGCCTCGGAAGGCGTGCAGATATTTGGCGGCGCCGGCTTCCTGCGCGGCGTCAAGGTCGAGCGCATCTATCGCGAGGTGAAGGTCAACGCCATCGGCGGCGGCACGGAGGAGATCATGAAGGACCTCGCCAGCCGCCAGATGGGTCTTTGATTGGGGGAGCAGCGCATGGCGCCCGACATCGGCCTCGCCAACTGGTTTCGCGAACGCGCCTTGCGCACCCCGGAGCGCAAGGCGCTGCATTTCGAGGATCGCGTCTGGACCTATGGCCAGATGCAGCGCGACATCGAGGATTGCGCGGCGAGGCTCGCCGCGCTGGGCGCGGCCAAGGGCGAGCGGGTCGCGTTCCTTGGCCACAACCAGCCGATGTTCCTGTTCGCGATGTTCGCCTGCGCGCGGCTGGGGGCGATCTTCGTGCCGCTGAACTTCCGCCTCACGGGCGCGGAACTCGCCTTCATGATCGAGGATTGCGCGGCTTGCGCGTTGATTGTCGACGAAACGCATCGCGGCGTGATCGCGCCGCAGCTCGCCCGTCTGCCTTCGCTCAAGGCCGTCGTCAGCGCCGAACAGCCGGCGCAATGGACCGCGGGCGAGCCGGCGCCGACGACGCAAACGCCGGCGCGCGAGGACGACGTCGCCGTCATCATGTACACCTCGGGCACCACCGGGCGGCCCAAGGGCGCGATGCTGACGCACGGCAATTTCTGGTGGAACAACGCCTCCGCCATGCATACGCTGGACCTGCTGGCCGACGACGTCTCGATCGTCGCCGCGCCGATCTTCCATATCGGCGGCCTCAACGTCACCACCTTGGCGACGTTGCAGAAAGGCGCGCTGGTGGTTCTGCAACGCACGTTCGATCCCGGCCGCGCGCTCGCCGCCATCGCCGCCCATCGCGCCACCAGCATGTTCGGCGTGCCGGCGATGTTCCTGTTCATGGCGCAAAACCCGGCTTTCGCGGCGACCGACCTGTCGTCGCTGCGTCTGTTGATCGTCGGCGGCGCGCCCTGCCCGCTGCCGGTGCTCAAGACCTATCTCGCGCGCGGCGTGTCGATGCAGCAGGGCTATGGCCTGACCGAGACTTCGCCGATGGTGAGTTTCCTCGCGCCCGAATATGCGCTGACGAAAGTCGGCTCCTCCGGCCGCACGCCGATGTTCGTTGAAGTCGAGATCGTCGGCTCCGATGGCGAACGGGTCGAGACGCCGGGCGCGCAGGGCGAAATTCTGGTGCGCGGGCCAAACGTGTTCAAGGGCTATTGGGGCCTGCCCGAGGCGACCGCGAAGGCGATCGACCCGCAGGGCTGGTTCCACACCGGCGACGCCGGCTTCCTCGACGCGGAGGGGTTCCTCACCATCAGCGACCGCATCAAGGACATGATCATCACCGGCGGCGAGAACGTCTATCCCGCCGAGATCGAGAGCGAGTTGATGCGCCATCCCGCGATCGCCGAGGTCGGCGTGATCGGCGAGCCGGAGCCGCAATGGGGCGAGCGGATCGTCGCCGTGGCGGCGCTCAAACCGGGGGCGTCGCTGACGCTCGACGAATTGCGCGCTTTCGCGCAGGAGCGGCTGGCCGCCTACAAGCTGCCGCGACGGCTCGAACTGGTGTCCGCGCTGCCGCGCAACGCGACCGGCAAGATCCTCAAATATCAATTGCGGCTGGCACTGGCCCATTGACGCGCCTCACGCCGGCGTCGGGCTGCGCGACAACGCGACGCCCTTGATCTGCGCGAACACTGGCATGTCGACGGCAAGCCCCAACCGCTCATAGGAGCGCCTGGTGATGCGCGATAAGATTTGCTCGCCGGCGCCGTCCGCGCCGAGCCCAAGCCGCACCAGCGTCTCGCCGGGATCGAGCGCGCGGGCGGTCAGAATGCGCGCCGGCAGCACGTTGAGGATGGAGCTCGGCCGCGGCGTCTCGCGCGCCAGACTGACGTCGCCGGCGAGGATGCGCAGCCGCCGCCGTTCGCCCACCGCGCCCACCGCCGCGACCAGAAACGCGCCGCCGCGCACGGCCACGCTCAACAGGCCGTCGGCGGGATCGACCTGAGCGATGCGGCCTTCGAGGCTGACCGCGGCGCCGCGCGCCGTCGCCAGCGGCAGGTCGGGATCGGCTTGCAACTCGGCCAGCGGCCCGGCCGCGATCACGCGGCCCGCCTGCATCAGAACGAGATGATCGGCGAGCCGCTCGACCTCGGCCATGTCGTGCGTGACATAGATCGAGGGCAGCGACAGGCGGTCGTGCAGGCGTTCGAGGAAGGGCAGGATCTCGGCCTTGGCGGCGGCGTCGAGCGCCGACAGCGGCTCGTCCATCAGCAGCAGCGCCGGCTGCGACAGCAAAGCCCGCCCGAGCGCCACCCGCTGCCGCTCGCCGCCCGAGAGATGGCGCGGCGAGCGGGCGAGCAACGGCGCCAGCGCCAGCAGATCGACCACTTCGTCGAACGCCACGGCGCGGCTGTGGCGCGGCGCGGCGAAGGTCAAGTTGTGGCGCACGGAGAGATGGGGAAACAGCCGCACGTCCTGAAACACGAAGCCGAGCGAACGGCGATGCGTCGGCAGAAACACCGCCTCGCCGTCCTGCCACAATGCGTCGCCGACCCGGCAATAGCCGTCGCGCAGCCGCGACAGCCCCGCCAGACAGCGCAACACCGTCGTCTTGCCGCAGCCGGACGGGCCGAACAGCGCCGTCACGCCGCGTCCCGGCGCGGTGAAGGCGGCGTCGAGCGCGAAGCCGCCGACCGCGCCGCGAAAACGCGCCTCCAGCTCGCGCGGCTCGCTCAAGCGCGCGCCCATGCGAAGCGTTTCTCCACCCCGATCATCGCCAGTATGACGACAAAGGCGAAGCCGACCATGCCGAGCGCCAGCGCATTCGCCTGCTCCCATTGCGAGTTTTCGACGTAATCGAAAATCATGGTCGAGACCACGGCGGTGCGGCCGGGAATATTGCCGCCGATCATCAGCACGACGCCGAATTCGCCGACGGTGTGGGCGAAGCCGAGCATCGCGCCGGTGAGCAGGCCGGGACTGGCGAGCGGCAAGGCGACGGCGAAGAAGGCGCGCCACGGCGGCGCGCGCAAAGTCGCGGCGGCCTCCAGCGGCCCGTCGCCGAACGCCGCGAAGGCGTTGCGGATCGGCTGCACCACGAACGGCAGCGAATAGATCACCGAGCCGATCACCAGGCCGGTGAAGGTGAAGGCGAGCGTCGCGCCGCCCCAGGCGCGCGCGATCGCGCCGCCCGGCCCCTGTGGCCCGAGCGCGACGAGCAGGTAGAAGCCGAGCACGGTCGGCGGCAGCACGATCGGCAGCGCTGCCACGGCGGCGACCGCCTCCTTCCACCACGCACGCGAACGGGCGAGCCACCAGGCCAGCGGGGTGGCGACCAGCATCAGAATCGCCGTCGTCGTCGTCGCCAGTTCGCCGGTGAGGACGATCGCCTGCCAGTTGGAGCCGGTCATTCCAGCCCGTAGCCGAATTTGGCGACCACTTCGCGCGCCTGCGGACCTTTGAGGAACGCCACGAAGGCTTTGGCGACGGGATCCCCGGCGCCCGTCTTCAGCAGAGCTGCATCCTGCCGGATCGGCGTGTAAAGGTCCTGCGGCACGATCCAGCGCGTCCCCGTTTGCACGCTCTTGAGCTGCGACAAAGCGACGAAGCCGAGCTGCGCATTGCCGGTGTCGATGAACTGGAACGCCTGCGCGATGCTCGCGCCCTGCACGATCTTCGCCGCCATGGCGTCGTAGACCTTCAGCGCCTTCAGCGTCTCCACCGCCGCCGTCCCATAGGGCGCGCCGTCGGGATTGGCGATCGCCAGCTTGTCGAACCCGTTGGCCTCGAGCACCGCCGCGCCCTGCGTCACGTCCTGCGTCCGGCTCCACAACACGAGCTTGCCGACGGCGTAGGTGAACACGCTGCCGGGGACGGCCAGTCCCGCCGCCTCAAGCTGCCGCGGCCGTGTCTGATCGGCCGACAGGAACACCTCGAATGGCGCGCCCTGCGCGATCTGCTGCGACAGCGGGCCGGAGGCGCCGAAACTCAGCACCGCCTCGTCGCCGGTGGCGCGCTTGAACAGCGCCGCGATCTCGCGCGCCGGCTCGGCGAAATTCGCCGCCACCGCGACATGGGTCTCGGCGCCGAGCGCGGCCGAACCCGTGAGCAGCGCCAGCCCGAGCGCCAACACGCGGCCAAACATGCCGAGACTCCCCTTTTGCCGATGTCGCCACCGCTATTCCGCATTGCATATAACGCAAGCGGGCGTGGCGCGTAAATGCCCGCCGCGCCTCAGTTCGCGTCGCCGCTTTCCGCGATCGCGCGGGCGCGCAATTCGCGCCGGATCACCTTGCCGGTCACCGTCATCGGCAATTCCGCGACGAAGGCGATCTCGCGCGGATATTCGTGCGCCGCCAGCCTGTCGCGCACGAACCGGCGGATGTCTTGCGCCAGCGCCTCGGCGGCGGCGAACCCCGGTTTGAGCACGACATAGGCCTTGACGATCTCGGTCCGCTCGGCGTCGGGCTTGCCGATCACGCCCGCCATCTGCACGGCGGGATGGGTGATCAGACAATCCTCGATTTCGCCGGGGCCGATGCGATAGCCCGCCGAAGTGATGATGTCGTCGGCCCGCCCCTCGAACTTCAACCAGCCGCTCTCGTCCTTGAGGCCCATGTCGCCGGTCAGCAACCAATCGCCGCGAAATTTGTCGCGCGTCGCCTGCGGGTTGTTCCAATAGCCTAGAAACATCACGGGATCGCCGCGCCGGACGGCGATTTCCCCCGCGACGCCGGGCGGCTGCGCCCAACCTTCGGCGTCGACGATCTCGACCGCGTGGCCGGGAACCGGCCGCCCCATCCGCCCCGGCCGCGCCGGATCGAGCCCCGCGCAAGACGACACGACCATGTTGCATTCGGTCTGGCCGTAGAATTCGTTGATCGTCACGCCGAGCATTTCGCGGCCCCAGTTCAACAATTCCGCCCCCAGCGGTTCGCCGCCGCTCGCCACGCTGCGCAGCGAAAGCTTCAGCGACTTGTCACGACCCGAAGCCGCGCGCATAAACTTCAGCGCGGTCGGCGGCAGAAACACGTTGCGGACGCCGAACTCGTGCATCGTCGCGAAAGCGGCCTCGCCGGTGAAGCGCGCGAAGCGATGCGCGACCACGGGAACGCCGTGATGCAGCGCCGGCAACAGCACGTCGAGCAGGCCGCCGATCCACGCCCAATCCGCCGGCGTCCAGATGAGATCGCCCGCCTGCGGAAAGAAATCGTGGCTCATTTCGACGCCGGGCAGATGGCCGAGCAGCACCCGGTGCGCGTGCAGCGCGCCCTTCGGCTTGCCGGTGGTGCCCGAGGTGTAGATGATCAGCGCCGGATCCTCGGCCGCTGTGTCGACGGGTTCAAACACGTCGCTGCATCGCGCCATCGCCGCGTGCAGGCTCATTTCCGGCGGCGCGTCGCGGTCGATGCTGAAAATGGTTTTGAGTTGCGGCAGCCGGTGGCGCAGCGCCTCGACCTTCGCCAGTCCCTCGCCGTTGGTGACGAGCGTGGCGACGCCCGCGTCGTGCAGCCGATATTCGAGCGCATCGGGACCAAACAGCGTGAACAAAGGCAGCGCGATCGCGCCGAGCTTATAGACCGCGATATGCGCGTAAGCCGTCTCCGGCGCCTGCGGCAGCAGGATGCCGACGCGGTCGCCTTGCGCGACGCCGACCGCGCGCAAGGCGTTGGCGAGCTGGTTGGAGAGCGCGCGCAATTGGCCGAAGGACAGCCGCGCCCGGCCGCCCTGCGCGTCGTGAAACAGCAAGGCGTCGGCCCGCGGCTTGGTCGCCGCCCATTTGTCGCAGACGTCGACGCCGATATTGTAGCGCTCAGGGATCGTCCAACCAAACCCGCTGACGAGTTCGTCGTAGGTCGCCGCGCGCCGCAACATCCACGCTCTCCGCTATCTCTCGCCGCAGGCGCGCCGATACATCCCGACCACCGCCTCGACCTTGGCGGCGACGACGCGCTGCGACAAGCTCGGCTCGCGCCGCTCCAGCAGCAGGTCGCCGACATATTGCGACACGAGACCCAGCGGCGGCGCGGCGGCGTCGATATTGGCGAACAATCGCCGCAGCGCCGCCTGCACCTGCGGTTGCGGCCAGTAATAGCGGATGCGGTCGCTCAGCCCATAAAGGCGAGTGACCGATTGCGCGCCGTCGGCCGCGACATAGCCGCGCCAATCCGCCGGCCGCGCGTCCATCGCGCCCTCCAGCGCCGCGACGATGGACGAGGGTTGCGCCGGCTTGAGCCAATGCTCGATCTCGGCGAGCGCGAACACCGCCTCGCGAAACGCGAAGGTCAGCATCGGGCCGACCTTGAGAATGGCGAAATGCGAGGCGACGAGTTCGGCCAGCGCCCGCTCCGTCTGATAATCCGTCGAGTGCGCTTCATAGACGACGCCGGGAATTTGCGTCACCGCCGCGCTGAGCCGGGCCGCCTTGGCCGCGTCGTAGCCGAACACCTGATTGTTGCCCATATCGACGCCGGGTTGCACAACCAGCGCGACGACGCGTTGCAACGCCGAGGCGACGCCGCGCGCGGCGAAGGCGGATTGATGCAACTCATAAGTTCGCCGCGCCGCCTCCGGCGCCGTCACCGCCAACGCGTCGAGTTGTTGCAACTCGCCGCCGGGGATCGGCACTTCGGTGCCGATCACATAGACGCAGCCGGCGCCGCCCGCAGATTCGGCGGCGGCGCAAAGCTCGGCGGCGCGTTCGGCGATCGTCGCCTCGCCGACCACGCTCTCGTCGCCGCAGGCCATGCTGGCGTCGAGGTGGATCTTGGCGAACCCCGCCTCGACGAAAGCCTTGGTCAGATCGCAGGCGCGCGCCATCGCCTCGCGCGCCGGCAGCCGCTTCCACGGGTTGGGGCCGAGATGGTCGCCGCCGAGGATCAACCGCGCCGGATCAACTCCCGCGCCTTGCGCGAGCGCTTCCACGAAGCGACGGAAGCCGGCCGGCGTCATGCCGGTGTAGCCGCCGTCCTGATTGACCTGATTGCAGGTCGCCTCGATCAGGATCGGCGCGTCGCTGTCGCGATAGGCGGACAGGATCGCCGTCAAGGTCTCGGGATGCGCCGTGCACCATGAGGGAATCCCGCGCCGCGCGCCGGCGCGATTGGCCGCGATCAGATCGGCGAACACTTCGCGCGCGCTCATGCGCCGGCTCGCAGCAAAGCTTCGATCGCGGCCAGATCGCTGTTGCCTTCCATCGGTCCAACCTTGGTCACCGCCAGCGCCCCGGCGGCGTTGGCGCGGGCGAGCGCGTCGTGGAAGTTGAACGCGCCCTTGGCCCACAGCGTCACGAAAGTGGCGCAGAAACAATCGCCGGCGCCGGTGGGATCGAGCGGCGTCACCCGATGCGCGGCAAAGCTCGCACGCTCGCCGTCGCGCGTGAGGCCCTGCGCGCCGCGCTCGCCCTTCTTCAGCACCACCGCGCGCGCGCCCTTGGCGAACAATTCGGCGGCGTACTCCTCCAGCGCGCGGCCGGGAAACAGGGCCTCCGCGTCATCATCGCTGGGCAGAAAGATCGCGGCCATGTCGATCATTTCCCGCACGGCCGCGAAATAGGCGGGGTGTCCAACCAATTCCTTGCGCACATTGGGATCAAACGAGATGGCGACGCCGCCGGCGTGCAACGCCCGCACGGCCTTCAGCGCCTTGGCCGCCATGTCGGGATCGCCCAAAGCGGAGCCCGAGACATGCATCACGTCGAGGGAAAAATCGCGCAGCGCCGCCAGGGTCGCGGCGTCGACCTCGAACTGCGAGGCGGCGGAATGGACGATGTTGTAAACGAAATCGCGGCTGCCGTCGTCGTTGTAGCTGACGAAGGCGGAGCCGGTCGCCGCGCCTTTGACGATGCGAATGAGTTGCGGCGCGACGCCGTGCTGAACCAGCCGCTCCAGCGTCACTTCGCCGAACGCGTCGTCGCCGACCGCGCCAACGAAAACGCAGCGACCGCCGACCTGCGCCGCCTGGTCGATGAAGATGCCCGGCGCGCCGGAGGGATAGGGGCCGAGATATGCGCCCGGCCGCCGATGGCGGCCGTTGCGGCTGGTGCAGACAAACTCCACCAGCAATTCGCCGATGCAACCGACCCTGGCAGGCTCGCGCATAGGTCAGCTCATCCAGTTGCCGCCGTCGATATTGTAGGTTTGCGCGACGATATAATCGGCGTCGGCGCTGGCCAGGAACGTCGCCAGCCCACCCAGTTCGTCGGGGCGCGCCATGCGGCCGAACGGCACCGAGGCGCCGACGACGCGCTTCTTCTCGCCCGGCTTCAGGTTCTCGTATTTGGCGAACATCGCGTCGACGTGCTCCCAATGTTCGTTGTCGACCACGCCCGGCGCGATGGCGTTGACGTTGATGCGATGTTTGATGAGATCAAGCCCGGCGCTCTGCGTCAGGCTGATCACCGCCGCCTTCGACGAGCAATAGACGGCGACCAGCGCCTCGCCGCGACGCCCGGCCTGCGAGGCGAAATTGATGATCTTGCCGCCGCGCCCCTGCGCGATCATCTGTTTGGCGCCCGCCTGCAACATGAACAACAGGCCCTCAACATTGACGGCGTAGACGCGCCGGTAGCTCTCGCGCGTGATCTCGACGATCGGCGCCAGATCAAACAGGCCGGCGTTGTTGACGAGAATGTCGAGGCCGCCAAATTTCGCCACCGTCTGCGCGATGGCGGCGTCGATCGAGGCCTGATCGGTGATGTCGAGCTTGATCGCGAACGCGTTCGCGCCCAGTTCGGCAGCGACGGCCTGCGCGCCGGGCAGATTGAGATCGGCGATGACGACCTTGGCGCCTTCCTTGACATAACGCTCGGCGATCGCCTTGCCGATGCCGCGCGCCGCGCCGGTGATGAGGGCGATTTTGCCGGTGAGCGTCATGGTGAATCCTCTCCCTTGGGTCTCCAGGCGCATGCCTATCCGCGCGGCAGACCATCCGCTTGTTAGACGCCATTCCCCGCGCGGCGCCAAGAGCGGCTCGCGGCGCAACCAACGCCGTCGCTAGCAGCCGGCCGTGGCCGAGTCAAGACATGGGTAAACTCCTTTCTTTACGAATGTAATATCTTCACGTAAGAAGCGCGCGGAGGGCGGCGGAAAGTGGCCAGACATGTCGGCAGGACGCGGGCGCGGCCGAAGCTGCGCACGATGGAGGAATTCTCGCAGGCGAGCGGCGTGTCGCGCCCGACCGTCTCGCGTTATTTCAGCGATCCCGAAAGCGTCCGCCCGGCGACGCGCGAACGGATCGAGCGCGCGCTGAAGACTTTGCGCTACAGCCCCAACCTGTTCGCCTCCAACTTCAACCGCAAAAGCCCGAAGACCTTCGCGGTGGTGGCGCCGTCGTTGACCGACCCGTTCTATGCCAACCTGGTTGAGCAGATCGAGCAACGCGCCTTGCGGGAGGGCTATTGGACGATCGTGCTGACTTCGCATGGCGAGGCGGAGATGGAGGTGCGCGCGATCCGCCTTCTGATGTCGCTGCGGCTGGCGGGCGCGGCGGCGGCGCCGCTCGGCATGGCCTCGGATGTGGCGCTGTTCAAGGAATTGCGCGAGACGACGCCGCTGGTGCTGCTGGATTCGCGCATCGACGTCGACGCGCCCTTCGTCGGCGGCGACAATGCGCAAAGCGTCGCGCTGATGGTTGATTATCTCCGGCGGACGGGCGAGGCGCCGTGCTGGTTCGACATGCCCCCGGTCAACCACAACGCCAGCGAGCGGCGCGCCGCTTATATCGCGGCGATGCAGCGGCTCGGCGCGGAGCCAATGGTGATCCCCGCGCCGTCGCGCAGTTGGGCGTTTGAAGCGGAGGGCTGCGAGCAGGCGGAGCGTTATTTCGCTCAAGGCGCGCCACGGCGCACGATCCTGTGCGCCACCGATCGCGGCGCGTTCGGCGTGCTGGCGGCGGCGAACCGGCGCGGGCTACGGGTTGGCGCCGGCGGCGATCTGCGCGTTGCCGGCCACGACGATCATCCGCTCAGCCGTTTCGCCTGCCCCTCGCTGACCACTGTGGCGCAGGATTCGGGCGCGATGGCCGACCTCGCCGTCAATCTGCTCGTCGCGCGCGACGGCGCGGCCGCGACAAAATCCTGTTTGCTGCAAGCGCGGTTGGTGATGCGCGATTCCGCGTGAACGCGGTTGGTTGACTTAGCGCGCCTCCAGGCACGCGTTGATCTTTTGCAATAGCCTTCTCAGGTCGACTGGCTTGGTGTCGAAATCGGCGCATCCAACCGAAACGCTTTTTGCGCGGTCGCTTTCCAGCGCGTGCGCGGTCAGGGCGATCACGGGAATGGACGCCGTTTCCGACGCCGCCTTGATCTGCCGCGTCGCCTCCCAACCATCCATCGCGCCGAGCGCAACGTCCATCAGGATCAGATCCGGCTTTTCGCGTTGCGCCGCGGCGACGCCCGAGGGACCGTCGACCGCGCAGACGACTTCGAAATTCTGACGGATCAGACGGCGGCTCAACATGTCCCGGTTGGCCTCGTTGTCCTCAACCAACAGCAACTTTTGCATCGCCCTGCCCTTCCTTCGCTTCCGCCTCCGCGCGACGCATCTGCGCCGCAACGGCCCCCAGCCGGGTCGCCCCGAGATCGGCGCGCTCGAGCGCGTCCGCGGGTATGACCAGATCGACCTTCGCGCGGGTGCCCTGCCCTGGCGCGCTTTCGAGCGACAGGGTTCCCCCGATCAGTTCGCACAACCGTTTGCTGAGCAGCAGACCGACGCCGGCGCCGCCCTCCTGTCGCCCGTCGGCCTCCTCCACCGTCTCCAGCCGGTCGAGAAAGCCCTCCAGCCGCTCGGGCGGGATGCCGCAGCCCGTGTCGGCGACGCAAATGGACAACCGCTCGCTCTCGCCGCAGGGGATGCGCTCGGCGGTGATGCGCACCTCGCCCTGTTTGGTGAACGCGATGGCGTTCTCCAACAATTGCTCGATGACCTGGCTCAGCTTCGCCGCGTCAACCAGAACCACGCCAACGGGAGCGTCGACGATGACCTTGTCGTCATTCATGCGCGCGGCCTCCTCGAACCGGCCGGCGACCGAACGCAGCAGGTCGCCGCAGTCCACCAGCTCCGTCAGGGTCTCCATGCGGCCGGCCTCGATCCGCGACAGGTCGAGGATTTCGTTGACCAGCTTGAGCAGATGCACGCCCGCGCCGTGGATGCGCTTCAGATCGGCGGCGCTCTGCGCGTCGTCCTCGGTTTCGGCTTCATCGAGCAGGATTTCGCTGTAGCCGATCACCGCGTTGAGCGGGGTGCGAAGTTCATGGCTCATCTTGGCGATGAATTCGGCCTTGGCGGCGCTCGATCGGCGCGCCGATTCGGTGGCCGACACGAAATCCGCCGTCGTGCGCAAATGCCCTTCGATCTCGGCCTTCAACTCGACCTGCGAGGCGAGCGCGTTGGCGTAGAACAGCGCCATCATCACGACATAGAGCGCGGCCGCGACCGTGGAGACGAGGCCGAGCGCTTCGATCGCGATCGGCGACATCGTCAGCGGCGGCGGCTCGAAGAATTGGTTGGCGGCGAAGAACAGCAGCGCGCTGACAACGAATTGCGCTGCGAGCGCGAGACGAAGCCGCGAAGAAGGGCCGATATAGAGAAACGACAGCAACGGAATGTTGAGCGCCCAGGCGAGCGTGGGCGAGCGCACGCCGCCGTAGCAATAGCAACTCCACAGGATAGCGAAGATCAAAGTTTGGATCGATAGGAAGGCCAGCGTGCGATAGGCGCTGGTGTATTTGAGCACGAACGGGAAGAGCCAGAAACTCAGGATCGAGGCGAGCAGCAGCCCGGCCTTGTAGTCGGCCGCCGAATCGAAGGCGAACACGGCCAGCGGCACGGCCGAGCCGATGAACGGCCCGAACAGATGGCTATAGAGGAAGATGCGCGCCCGTTTTTTCGCCTCGCGGTCGGCGGCGATTGCGGGCGGAATGAAATAGTCGGCGATCTGGGTCGCGTAATCTGCGTATTTCGTCAGAGCCATGAATCACTCGCCGGACCTGGAGGCCGCGTCGGTCGTTTTACGCATGGGATTGTTGCGAATTCGTCACTTTTCCGCCACGCGCCGCAGTTCCAGCGCAGTCGAGTGAAAAAGTTGAAATAGGTAAGTCAAGGGATGTGAATCACGCCAGCAGAAACGCAGCGTTAATTTTTTAACACTACCTGTTTGAGGGTTAAAGCGGCACGATCGGCGCGACGGGAACCCGCATGCTCAAGGCGATTCTGAGAGTCATCGACTGGTTCATCCCCCCGGAGATCAGGGCCGATCGCACCGAATTGCCGGTGTGGCGCAATTTCATCTTCACCCATATCGCCGGTCCGGTGCTGTCGCAGGCGATCAGCATTTTCCTGTGGCGCGCCGATCGCCATCACGGTTTCGCCTGTTGGACGATGATCATCGCGATCCTTGGATTTCTGACGCTGCCGTTCGTGCTCAAATACACCCGCAGCCTGATCAAGAGCGCGTTCCTGTCGGTGCAGTTGCTGTGCTTCGCTTCGTTGTTCGGCGCGTTCAACTACGGCGGCGTCAGCTCGCCGTTCCTGCCCTGGCTGCTGGTGGCGGTGCTGCTGGGGTATTTCTATATCTCCGATCGGCCGCGCGTGGTCACCGCGCTGGTCGCCGGCGACATCGCGGCGTTCGCGCTCGCCTTCGGCGTGTTCGGCTTTCCCGATCTCGTCCCGGCGGAAAAGCTGGCGCAGGTCGGTTGGATCTCGGTGCTCGGCGCCTTTATATATATGTCGTGGATGGCGAACTTCTACGCCGAAATGATGTCGGTTCGCTCGGAGCTGGAGCGCGAGACCGAGCGCCATCGCGAGACCTCGGATCAACTGCGGCAGGCGAATGAGATCGCCGAGCGCGCCAGCCGCGGCAAATCGGCGTTCCTCGCCCGCATGAGCCACGAGTTGCGCACGCCGCTCAACGCGGTGATCGGCTATAGCGAAATCCTGATCGACGAGCTCGATCCCGGTCAGGACAATGAGATGAAGCGCTCCGACCTGACCCGCATCAACAATGCGGGTCAGCATCTGCTCTCGCTGGTCACCGACGTGATCGACATCACCAAGATCGAGAACGACACGGTCGAACTGCATTGCGAGCGGATCGACGTTGACGCGCTGCTCGACGAATTGATGCAGACTTCCGCCGCGCTGGCGAAGGTGAAGAAGAACCAGATCGTGCTGCGCAAGTTCGCCCGCATCGACGACATGCAGGCCGATAAGGTCAAGCTGCGCCAGATCCTGCTCAATCTGATCGGCAATGCGGCGAAATTCACCAGCAACGGCGTGATCACCGTCAGCGTCGATCGACGCGTCACGGCGGAGGGCGATCGCGTCGAATTCGCGGTGACCGACACCGGCATCGGCATTTCCAAGGCCGATCAATCGCGGCTGTTCGAGAATTTTCAGCAGGCCTCGGCGGAGACCACCAGGCTGTTCGGCGGGTCGGGCCTCGGCCTTTCGATCTGCGCCAGTTTTTGTTTGTTGATGGGGGGGCAGATCACGGTCGAGAGCGAGCCGGGGCGCGGCGCGCGGTTCCAGGTCTCGTTGCCGTTGCGCGCCGAGCGCGACGCCGTCGCCGAACCTCGTCTCGAAAACGTCGCCGCATAGGAACTGGCCATGAACGAACTGGCACGGATCGACACCACCCCGGCGGGCGCCGCGCCGGCCGACGCCGCGGTGATGCGGCTGTTGATCGTCGACGACATCCCCGACAATCGCGAGATTCTCGCCCGTCGCCTGCAACGGCGCGGCTTTTCGGTGACCGAGGCCGCCGGCGGCGTCGAGGCGCTGCAACGGATGGAGAACGAAGCGTTCGATCTCGTGTTGCTCGACATCCGCATGCCCGACATCGACGGGCTCGAAGTGCTGCGCCGTGTGCGGGTCAACCATTCGCAGACCGAGCTTCCCGTGATCATGTGCACGGCCAACAATGCGAGCGCCGATGTCGTCGACGCGCTCGCGGCCGGCGCGAACGATTATGTCTCCAAGCCGATCGACTTCCCCGTGCTGCTGGCGCGCGTGACGGCGCAGGTCGAACGCCGGCTCGCCAGCATCCGCCTCGCCGAGGCCAATCAGGCGCTCAACGAGGCCAACTCCGATCTAGAACGGCGCGTCGCCGCGCGCACGCTGGAGTTGCGCGCCATCAACGACCGGCTGCAACGCGAGATCGCCCAGCGCGAGCAGGCCGACGCGCGCACGATGTATCTTGCCTATCACGACGCGCTCACGGGCCTGGGCAACCGCGTCATGTTCCGCGAAAGCGTGCAGCGCGCGCTCGACGTGACGCGGATCACGCACGACAAGTTCGCGATCTTCTTCATCGACCTCGACGGCTTCAAGGGCGTCAACGACACGCTGGGGCATTCGGTCGGCGACGGGTTGTTGAAGGCGCTGGCGATCCGGCTGCGCGATCAATTGCCCGATGGCGTGAACATCGCGCGGCTGGGCGGCGACGAATTCGGCGTGCTGATGTCGCCCTGCGCCGACGTCGACGCGGCGATCAAGCTCGCCAACCAGTTGATTGAACTGGTGTCGGCGCCGGTTCAGGTTGAAACCCATCCGCTCAACGTCGCCGCCAGCGTCGGCATCGCCTTTTCGCGCGGAGAGGGCGACACGATCGACGAACTGCTCAAATGCGCCGATCTGGCGATGTATCGCGCCAAGGAGGACGGGCGCGGCGTCGCCGGCCCAGGCGCCTATCGCATGTTCGATCCCGAGATGGACGAGGCGGCGCAGAGCGTGCTGAAGCTGAAGAGCGATCTGCGGCGCGCGCTGAGCCACAACGAATTCGTGCTGCACTATCAACCGATCGTGTCGGCCGAATCCTGTGAGGTGAAATCGTTCGAGGCGCTGGTGCGCTGGCAGCATCCGCAACTTGGCCTGCTTGGCCCCAACGTGTTTCTGCCGCTGGCTGAAAGCACCGGGCTGATCGTGCAGATCGGCGACTGGGTGCTGCGGGAGGCCTGCCGCGAGGCGATGAACTGGCCTGAGGAAGTGAAGGTGGCGGTCAATCTGTCGCCGGTGCAGTTCCAGCGCGGCGCCCTCGTCGCCACGGCGGTCAGCGCGCTGGCGGAGGCGGGATTGGCGCCGGGCCGGCTGGAGCTCGAAATTACCGAAACCGTGCTGCTCGACAAGACCGAGCGCAATTTGCGCACGCTGGAAAGCCTGCGCGAGCTGGGCGTGCGGATTTCGATGGACGATTTCGGCACCGGCTATTCCAGCCTGAGCTATCTTCGCACCTTCCCGTTCGACAAGATCAAGATCGACCAATCATTCGTGCGCAGCCTGTCGCGCGACGGCCGCAGCATGACCATCGTCAGCGCCATCGCTGGGCTGGGGCAGAGCTTCGGCATTACCACTGTCGCCGAGGGCGTCGAGACGGAAGACCAGATCGACTGTTTGATCATGAAGGGCTGTTCGGAGCTTCAGGGCCGTTTCTATTCGATGCCGGTGCCGGCGGGCGAGATCTCGAAATTGCTCGTCAAACTCGCCGAGGACGCCGCCGCTCAGTTGGGCTGAGCGGCCCCGCGGCCGCCTGGGCTGAATTCGATAACCTTTTACGCATTTCGATAAGCCAAAATTTTCCCAAACCGCGCAAATCCGCGCCGCATCGGCCCGAAAGGGTCCGGAAACCACATAAACGAAACCCATCTTAACACGTCTGGTCCGAAATACGTTGCGACGCAAATGCTCAATACGTTCAACCAGCGAGTTATCGATGTCTGAGTTCCTCCCCGGTTCCGCTCCCGCTTCCGCCCTCACCGGCAGCATGCGAGATTTTCGCGTGCCCAAGGGAACCGATCTGCTGGCGCGCGTCGGCGAGTTCTTCGATTGGCAGAACGGGCGCCGCCGCAACGGCCTGTGGCCGTTCTCGCGCGCCACGGTCACGGGTCCGAAGTCGACCGTGATGGCGCAGGACGATTCCGGCCGCACGATGACGGGCGTCAATTTCGCCTCGCAGGATTATCTCAGCCTGTCGAGCCACCCCGCGATCCGCGCGACGGCGCTGGAGACGGTGGAGAAATACGGCGTCCACAGCGCGGGCTCGGCCGCGCTCGTGGGCAACAGTTCGCTGACGCTGGCGCTGGAGCGCAAGATCGCCGACTTCATCGATATGGAGCATGTGACGCTGTATCCGACCGGCTGGGCGGCCGGTTATGGCGTGATCCGCGGGCTGGTGCGCTCGGCCGATCATATCGTGATGGACGCGCTCGCCCACACCTGCCTGCAGGAGGGCGCCAACGCCGCCACCCGCAACATCTACATGCACCGCCATCTCGACGTCGAGCATTGCCGCCATTGGTTGAAGGCGATCCGCGCCAAGGACACCGAAAACGGCATCATGATCGTCACCGAGGGCCTGTTCTCGATGGACTCGGACACGCCCGACCTCGCCGCGCTGCAAGCGGCCGCGCAGGAATTCAACGCCACGTTGATGGTTGACGTCGCCCATGATCTGGGCGCGCTGGGCCCGGGCGGGCGCGGCCATATCGCGACGGCGGGGATGCTGGGCAAGGTCGATCTGGTGATGGGCAGCTTCTCCAAGACCTTCGCGTCCAACGGCGGCTTCGTGGCGAGCCGCTCGCGCGCGGTGAAGGAATATCTGAAGTTCTACAGCCCGACGACCACCTTCTCCAACGCGCTGAGCCAGGTGCAGGCGGCGATCATCCTGAAGGCGTTCGAGATCGTCGATTCGGACGAGGGCGAGACGCTGCGCGGCGAGTTGATGGCCAATATTCTCGATCTGCGCGCCAAACTGGCGGCCGAGAATTTGGAGTTTTATGGCGATCCGTCGGCCATCGTCGCCGTCAAGATGGGTTCGGAGGGGCTCGCCCGCCTCGTCAGCCGCAACCTGCACGACGCCGGCCTGTTGGCCAATCTGGTGGAATATCCCGCCGTCGGCAAAGGCGCCGCGCGGTTCCGGATGCAGGTGATGGCCAAGCACACCAGCGACAACGTCTCGCGCGCGGTCGAGATCATGTCGCGCTGCCGCGCCGAGGCGATCCGCGAACTTGAGGCGATGCAGCGTCCGCGTTTGCAGGCCGTGGCGTAAGCGCTCAATCGCGGCGCGCGTGGGAGCGAAGCACGATGCGCAGGCCGGGGCGGTTGTCGAGCGCCTCCGCCTCCATGTCGTGCAGGTCGGCGATCGCGGCGGCCAGCGCCAGACCCAACCCGCTGCCCGGCGAGCGTCTCGCCGCGTCGGCGCGGAAGAAGCGGCGGAACAGTTTTCCCCGATCCTCCTCGGCGACGCCGGGGCCGCGATCGGCGATCTCCAGCCGCACCCCTTCCCGCGTCGGCGCGCCATAAACCTCGATCGCTGCGCCCGGCGGGGTGTGGCGCAGCGCGTTGTCGATCAGATTGGCGATCGCCTGTTTCATCAGCGCCGCGTCGCCGCGCATCCGCATTCCCGGCTCGAAACGCGCGCTGAACACGCGGCCCTGCTCTTCGGCGGCGGGGCGGAACGCTTCGACGACGTCGGCGGCGGCTTCGGCCAGATCGAATTCGGCGAACGCGGCCTTGCGGGCGCCGCTTTCGATTTCGCCAATCCGCAACAGCGCCTCGAACGTGCGCAGCACGTCCTCGACGCCGGCGATCGCGCGGCCGACCGCCTCGGGATCGTCGCGGCCGCGCTCCAGTTCGCGCAGCACCTTCGCCAGCGGCCGGCGCAGGTCGTGGGCGATGTCGGACCCCGCGTGCTTCTGCGCCAGCAGCAGCTTTTCGATGCGGTCGAACAGGCGGTTGAAGGTGCGCGCCAGCGAGGCGAGATCGTCGTCGATGGCGGAGGAGGCGATCCGGCGCCGCCAGTCGCCGTCCATCACCGCCTGCGCCGCGTTGCGCATCGCTTCGAGCCGGTTGAGAAATTGCCGGCTGAGCCACAGCCCGCCGGCGAGGCCGAGCGCCAGCGTCGCCGCCAGCCCCCAGCCGAAGGCGATCGTCGCGCCGCGTAACGCCATATCGACGGCGGTGCGCTCGTCGCCAACCAGCAGCAGCGCGCCGTCGTCGAGCCGCGTCGTCAGCATCCGCACGATGTCGGGCGTGGCCTCGTCCGGCTCGTCCTCCTCCCATTCCGGACTTTCGGTCCAGCCGGCGGCGGGGCGGCCGTTGGCGACGGCGGACGGGGGCGTGCGCCCGGCGAGCCGCGCGCCGTCGGCCCCATAGAGCCCATAGACCAGCGAGCTGCCGATCGTCGAACGGGCGGCGATGTTGGCGATCAGGCGGGCGCGGCCCTCGACGCGGTCGAACCGCAGGAACGCCTGCGTCTCTTCTTCGATCCGGTCGACGAAGGCGGCGTCCTGCGCCCGCCGGATGTAGAGATAGGTCGCGCCGTCGATCGCCACCGCGGACAGCGTGAACAGCAGCAGGTAAAGCAGCGTCAGGCGGAAGCTCGCCGTCGCGAGGAGCCTAACCTTCCACACGCAGACTGTATCCGGCGCCGCGCAAGGTGCGGATCGGCCCCGAGCGCCCGTCGGCGTCGAGCTTGGCGCGCAGGCGGCTCATGTGGGTTTCCACAATGTTGGTGTGCGGATCGAAATCATATTTCCACACATGTTCGAGCAGCATCTTGCGCGTGACCACCTTGCCGGAATTGCGCAGGAAATATTCCAGCAGCTGGAATTCGCGCGGCTGCAACTCGATGTCGCGCCCGCCGCGCCGGACCGTGCGCGCGACGAG
>JAGWRL010000100.1 GCA_028876585.1 Pseudomonadota bacterium
CGGCGGCGATCGTCATCGACGCCGACGGCCGCGGCAAGATCGCGTTCGGCGCCATGCTGGCGATCCTCGACGTCGAATACGGTCCGACCTCCATCGCTTTCAACTGAATCGGCTTCGACGAAGGCGTCGAAGTCTCGGGCGAAGGAAACGCCGAACTACTCGACGATGGCTCAATCGAGATCGAATTCGAATACGACAACGGCGAGGATGCCGTCCTCAAAGCCAAGCGGGATTGATTTTCAACAGCCTGCTAGGCTTGCCCATTGACGGCGCCCCTTGCTGATGGGGTGTTCGACAACGACCGTCATCGCACAGCTCTCATAGCACCGGATGCCGGTGCGGCGCCGTCCACACCATCACCGTAACTGCCGTAACTGTAACTGCCCGCGGGACCATGATTTGAGCCAGTGCATCACCGCGCGGATGCATATATCCGCGCGGAACGCGCGCTAACCTGCGCCCGCCAGTAGTCGCGCGGCCGCCGCGCGCGCCTCGTCTGTGATCGTCGCGCCGGCGAGCATCCTCGCGATCTCCTCGCGCCGTTCTCCCGCGGCGAGCGGCGTCACGCTCGTGGCGACGCGGGTCTCGCCGCCTTTCGCCGCGGCGGCGCCCTTGGCGATGCGCAGATGGCGCGTCGCGCGCGCGGCGACCTGCGGCGCGTGCGTCACCGCCAGCACCTGCGCCCGCCCGCTCAGCCGCGCGAGCCTTTGGCCGATCGCGTCGGCGACGGCGCCGCCGACGCCGGTGTCGATCTCGTCGAACACCAAGGTCGGCGCGGTCTCGCGCTCGGCCAGCGTCACCTTGAGCGCCAGCAGGAAGCGGGCGAGTTCACCGCCCGAGGCGACCTTCATCAGCGGGCCGGGGCGCGAGCCGGGATTGGTCTGCACCACGAATTCGACCCGGTCGTAGCCGTCGGGGGAAATCGCCTCCGGCTCGACGGCGACCTCAGCGGTGAAACGCGCGCGCTCCAGCTTCAGCGGCGGCAATTCGGCGTTGACGGCCTCGCTCAGCGCGGCGGCGGCCTTGACGCGGGCGGCGGAGAGCGCGCGCGCGGCTTCGGCGTAGGCCGCGCCGGCGGCGGCGAATTCGCGCTCCAGCCGCGTCACGCGGGCGCGGCCGTCGCCGAGGTCGGCGAGTTCGCCCGCATATTTCTGCGCCAGCGCAGGCAGCGCGTCGACGGCGACGCCGTATTTGCGCGCCATGCCACGCAGCGCGAACAGCCGCTCCTCGCAGTTCTCCAATTCGCGCGGATCGAAATCGCAGGCGCGCATCGCCGCCTCGACCGATTGCGAGGCGATCTCCAGCGCCTGCATCGCCTCGTCGAGCGCCTGGACGCTCGGCTCGATGATCTCCGGCGCCTGCGCGGCGCGACGTTGCAGCCGGCGCGAGATCGAGGCCAGCATCGGCAGGATCGCCGAATCGCCGCTGAGCGATTTCAACGCGTCGGCGATGTCGGCGGCGACCTTCTCGCCTTGCATCATCGCCTGCCGGCGCGTGGCGAGGCGATCCTCCTCGCCGGGCTCGACGGCGAGCTTCGTCAATTCCTGGCTGGCGTGTTGGGCGAAATCGGCTTCCTTCTCGCGCGCCGCGACATCGGCGCGCGCCTCGCGCAGGTCGCGCTCGCAGGCCCTGAGCGCGGCATGGCTCGCGCGCGTGCGCTCGACCTCGGGCGCGAGGCCGCCATAGGCGTCGACCAGCGCGCGATGGGTCGCGGCGTCGAGCAGCGCCCGTTCGTCGTGCTGGCCGTGGATTTCCACCAAGCCCGCCGCCAGCGCGCGCAAAGTCTGCGCGCCGACGCTCTGGTCGTTGACATAGGCGCGGGTGCGCCCGTCCGCCATCTGCACGCGGCGCAGGATGAGTTCGCCCTCGATGGCGAGATCCTGCGCGGCGAGCAGCGCGTGCACGGGATGGCCGGCGGGCGGCTCGAACACCGCCGTCACCTGCCCCTGCCCGACCCCAGCGCGCACCAGCCCGCCGTCGCCGCGCGCCCCGAGCGCCAGCGACAAAGCGTCGAGCAGGATCGACTTGCCGGCGCCGGTTTCGCCGGTGAGGATGGTCAACCCGCGCGCGAAATCGAGTTCAAGTTGATCGATCAGCACGATGTCGCGGATGGAGAGCCGGGCGAGCATTGAGGCCGCGGCGGCTTAGGTCGGGACGATCGAATGGTATAGTTTGGCGATCCAGGAGTCGGGATGCTCCTGCGGACTGCGGCCGCCGCTCTTGAGCAGGTTGAAGGCGTCCTTATACCATTGGCCGTCGGGGAAATTGTGGCCCAGAATCGCCGCCGCCGTCTCCGCCTCGTCGGTGATGCCGAGACCCATGTAACATTCGACGAGGCGGTAGAGCGCCTCCTCCGAATGGCGGGTCGTCTGGTAGGAGGTCAGCACGGTGCGGAAACGGTTGATCGCCGCGGTGTAATTGCGCCGGTGCAGGTAGAAGCGGCCGATCGACATTTCCTTGCCGCCGAGCTGGTCGGTGGTCACCTGGATCTTGAGCTTGGCGTCGGCGACATATTCCGAGGTCGGATAGGTCTGCACGAGTTGCTTGAACAGTTCCAGCGCCTTGGCGGCGTGATCCTGATCGCGCGAAATGTCCATGATCTGCGCATAATGGCTGTTGGCCTGGAGATAGAGCGCGTAAGGCGCCTCGGCCGAATGCGGATATTGCTTGACGTAGCGCTGCGCCGAGCCGGTGGCGCCGTCGTAATCGGCGGCTTGATATTGCGCGTAGGTGGTCATCAGCAGACCTTTGCGCGCCCAGTCGGAATCGGGATATTTCTTGCCGAGATCGGTGAACTTCTTGGCCGCCTCGGTCGGGTCGCCATTGGCGAGCTTGGCCAGGCCCTGGTCATAGACCTGGCTCGCCGGCACCACCGGCTCAACCTCCATCTTGTAGCGCTCGCCGGCGAACGGGTTGAAGTCCTCCAGCGTAGAGCAACCGGCAAGCGCGGTCGCCAACGCGACAACCCACGTGACGCCGCGCAGCCGCGGCGTCGACAGGCGCTCAAAAGATGTTAACGTCATTCACCCTTCCCCGACGACGCACCGCGCCGACCGACCGCTGCTTATCCCAACGCGCGTCGGCGGCCTAGTCCCGTCCCGACCCAGCGAACAGCATGGGAATATGGCGCGATGACGCCCAACGCCGGATATTCGACGTCGCGCGCTGAACTTCAATCCGCATTGGCGGCGAAGGACGCCGCCGCCCGGCTCGGCGCCGCGCCGGTGCGCACGAAACGGCGCGAAGCCGCCTCGACGATTTCGTAATTCGCCTTGTCGGCGAATAGCGCGCCCAGTATCGCGGCGTTGAGCGCATGGCCGGGGCGATAGGCGTGATAGGCGCCCAGAATCGGCGCGCCGGCGAGCGAGAGATCGCCGATCGCGTCGAGCGCCTTGTGGCGCACGAATTCGTCGCGATAGCGCAAGCCCTCGGGGTTGAGCACGCGCTCGCCGTCGAGCGCCACCGAATTTTCCAGGCTGGAGCCGAGCGCGAAACCGGCGGCCCACAGCTTTTGCACATCGGCGACGAAGCCGAACGTGCGCGCCTTGGCGATCTCGGAGCGGAAGGTCGGGGGATCGATATCGAAGGCGCGCCGTTGCCGGCCAATCGCCGCGACTTCGAAATCGATCTCCACATCCACCCGGAAACCGTGCTCGGCGGGTTTGAGTTCGGCGCGGCTGCGGCCGCTCTCCACATATACCGATTTGAGCACTTTGAGATATTTGCGGCGGCGGGCCTGGGTCAGGAGACCGACGCCGTCGATCGCGGCGACGAATTGGGCGGCCGAACCGTCCATGATCGGCGTCTCCGGCCCGTCGATCTCGACCAGGGCGTTGTCGACGCCGAGGCCGGCGAGCGCGGCCATCAGATGCTCGATGGTGGCCACCGTCGCGCCGGCGCGGTCGCCGATGACGGTGCACAGCGCGGTCTGGCGGATGTTGCGCCAATGCGCCTCGACGAGACGGTCAGAGCCGTCGGCCATGCCGGTGCGCAGAAAAACGACGCCGTGATCGGCCTCGGCGGGGTGAATGACGATTCGGACGGGAGAAGCGGAATGAACACCAACGCCACAGACTTCAACGCGATCGGCGACCGTCTTTTGAAATCCATGCTTCATCGTCAGTCCAAGCCCCTGCACGTCTGCGCGTCGCTGATATGCGCTAGAGATGAGCCCGTCTCGCTTTGGCGACCTAACCCCGGGTCGCGGCGAATTTAGTCGAGATCATGCGCTCGCGCACTTTTGACGCCTATTAGCCATGCGTTCGGAAAATGTCCAAATCACCTTTGATTACCAATCGTTACATGGGTATGAATATTCAATAACCGTTACAATACAGCCACTTATTCACATAAGCAAGAATCGCGCCGCCGTGAATCCGCGATTTGGCGGAGCCGCGGCGGCGCGATGGCGGGGATGCGGCCGAATCAAGCGCCGTTGGAGCGACGCAGGAAGGCCGGGATCTC
>JAGWRL010000101.1 GCA_028876585.1 Pseudomonadota bacterium
CGGCGTCGACAGGGTGGCGCCGAGCGGGGAGGGCGCGGCGCGCTGCATGCGTCAGGCCATCGCCAATGTGAAGACGCCGATCGACTACATCAACCCGCACGCGACCTCGACCCCGGTCGGCGATTTGAAGGAGATCGAGGCGATCCGCGCGGTGTTCGGCAATGGCGAGAAATGCCCGCCGATCTCGGCGACCAAATCGCTGACCGGCCATTCCCAGGGCGCGACCGGCGCGCATGAGGCGATCTATTCGCTGTTGATGATGCAGAACGGCTTCATCTGCGAAAGCGCGCATATCGAGGAACTCGACCCCGCCTTCGAGGACATGCCGATCCTGCGCCAGCGCCGCGACAACGTCTCGCTGCGCACGGTGCTGTCCAATTCGTTCGGCTTCGGCGGCACCAACGCCACTCTCGTTTTCAAGCACATCGACGCATGACCTCAGATCTGATGAAGGGCAAGCGCGGCCTCGTCATGGGGGTCGCGAACGATCATTCGATCGCCTGGGGGATTGCGCAAAAACTCAGCCAGGCCGGCGCCGAACTCGCCTTCACCTATCAGGGCGAGGCGCTCGGCAAGCGGGTGACGCCGCTCGCCGCCAGCCTCGGCTCGCAACTGGTGTTGCCGTGCGACGTCGAGGACATCGGCTCGGTCGACGCGCTGTTCGAGGCGCTGCGGGCGCAATGGGGCACGTTCGATTTCCTCGTCCATTGCATCGGCTTTTCCGACCGCAACGAGTTGAAGGGGCGCTATGTCGACACCACGCGCGCCAATTTCCAGCGCACGCTGACGATCTCCGCCTTCTCCTTCACGGACCTGGCCGCCCGCGCCGCGCCGCTGATGCCCAACGGCGGCGCGATGCTGACGCTGACCTTCGGCGGCTCGACGCGGGTGATGCCCAATTACAACGTGATGGGCGTCGCCAAGGCGGCGCTGGAAGCCAGCATGCGCTATCTCGCGGCGGATTTCGGCCCGCAGGGGATTCGCGTCAACGCGATCTCGGCCGGGCCGATCCGCACGCTCGCCGGCGCCGGCATCGGCGACGCGCGCTTCATGTTCAATTTCCAGCGCCATCATTCGCCGCTGCGCAAGACGGTGTCGATCGACGACGTCGGCGGCGCGGCGCTCTATCTCCTGAGCGATCTCGCCTCCGGCGTGACCGGCGAAATCCATTATGTCGACGCCGGCTACAACATCATCTCGATGCCGCGTCCCGAGGACATCAAGAACGGGGGATGAGCGTGGGACAGGACGCCGACCTCGCCCGCATCGCCGTGCAGGAAAGCCGCCTGCGCTTCGACGCTTTCGACCCCGATGCGGCGTGGGCGCTGGCGCTGGCTTTGCGCGCGGACGCGCTGGCGCGCCAGGCGCCGATCGTCGCGGTGATCGAGACCTGGGCGATGCCGCTCGCCGCCTTCGCGCTGCCCGGCGCGACGGACGACAATTTCGATTGGGCGCGGCGCAAGATCAATGTGGTGCGCCGGTTCCAGCGTTCGTCCTACGCGATCGGGCTGCAACTGGCGCGCGACGGCAAGACGCTGGCCGATCGTGGCGCGCTGCCCGAGCGCGATTACGCCGTGCATGGCGGCGCGTTCCCGATCTTCGTCAACGGCGCCGGCTGCATCGGCGCGGTCGCCGTGTCCGGCCTGCCGCAGCGCGACGATCACGCGATGGTGGTCGCGGCGCTGGCGCGGGCGCTGGGTCAGGATCCGGCCGAGACGGCGCTCGACTGAGGCGCGCAGACTTTGGACTCCGCGCCGGCGAGCCCCAACCAGGGCCTGCGACAATCGCGCCTGTCAGCCGTCGCGCAGCGTGTCCATCGGCCGGGCTGGAACGGGTCGGCGCGGCGCGAAAAAAGGCTTGGTTAGAGCGCGCGGCGATGGGGTGGAGTCGTCATTGCGAGTCTTGCCTGCAATCGACGTCATCGCCGCCCATTGCGAAGCGTGTTCGCCCGCCTGCTCCTGCGCCAAGCGGACCGTGCTTGCCCGAAACTCGGGCCATTAGCTCTAGTTCGCCTTCCGGTTTTCCGTCGCTCCATCCTCTCAAAGGTAGGAGCCTCCGGCAAACCCGGCGCCGCACGCGCTAGCAGGCTGGTGAAAAGTCGCACGATTTCGTTGAAAGTCGGCGGTCGGGCGCGATTCTCTTGATTGAGGCGAATCGCGAGGCAGGGGCATGCGCCGCGAGGATCGACGAGTGGAGCGCGGTTTTCCTACGTCGACGCCGAGGCGTTGGGACGATGCGGCGGTTGGTGAGCGCCGCGCTGGAGGGTTTGGGCGGCGCTTTTCCGGGCTGTACGAGAAGCTCGCGCGTCCCTCGATCCCGCTGGAGCGGCTGCTGCGAGCCATGACGCTCCAGCTTCTCTACACGATCCGCTCCGAACGCCAGTTCGTCGGGCGGCTGGAGTTCGATATTCTGTTGCGCGGGTTTGTCGGGCTTTCGATCGACGAGCGGGTGCTCGACGCCTCCACCTTCTCCAAGAACCGCGATGCTCAATGCCGAGATCGCCCCGCAACGGCGGTCGCGCTTTTCGAGCTGAAGCGGCTCATGAGCGCTGAGCATTTCTCGGGGGACGGGACGCTGTTGAAGGCCTGACGGCCAAAGGCGTCGTGCCGCATGTCGCCATCCACGGCTATGCGATCAGCCAGCGCAAATGGAGGGAGGAAATTTTCGGTTGGGAGAAGACCGTTGGCGGCCTCGACCAACTGATGGTTCGCGGTCTGGCCAAGGTGCAAGCCGCGTTCGCCTTCATCTGCGCCGCCTACAACATCATCCGCCTGCCGAAGCTGCTCAAAGCGACGGGAGACGTGTGTCTTGCGGCCTGAAATAGCGAGGAAAACGCCCTTGCATCCGCACGTTAGCCGCCCAAAACGCCTCTTCAGGTCGCAAAAACGACGCGCACGGCCCAAATAGCCGCCGCGCTATGATTTTTTCACCAGCCTGCTAGGCCATCGCCTCCATCTCGCGGCGCAGCTTCACCGTCGCGTCGCCGGCGTCGATCTCCACATCCGCCCAGCGCAGGATTTCGCCCTGCACCGCCGCGCGCTTGAGCCGCACGCCATGCGCCAGCCCGATCGGCAGCGCGCCGAGCGACAGCGACCGCGCGGCCGGGATCAGCTTGCCCCAGACGGTGAAGCCGCCCTCGCCGTCAAGCGTCTCGCCCGGGCTCAGCGCCCGCTTGGCGACCGCCACCGCGTCGCCGGCGAACCCCTGCGCCGCCCCAGTCGCCTCGCCGCGCAGCGCCGCGCTGGCGACGCTGACGCCCAATTCCAGTCCGATCAGGTGATAGGGCTTGTAGGTCGCGGCGTAGCGGCCGCTGGCGTCGGTGCGCAGGCCGTAATCGGCGAAGCAGCGGCGCACGTAATCGTCCGGCCCCTCGATCACGACATAAACGCCCCAGCGCAGGTCGCGCGCCACCGGGGCGCCCTCGCGGGTCAGCGAGGACACCACCTCGACCATGCCCTTGGCCTCCAGCACGCCGCCCTCGGCGCGCGGGCGCAACATGTCGGCCAGATCGTCGGCGCCGCAGGGGGGAAAGGCGAGCCCGTCCTCGGGCGGGGTCAGGCCGCAGGAATTGGCGACCGCCGCCATCTCGATCGCCGATTTCGTGCCGTCGAGGAAGGAATTGAACATGCGCGGGTTGAAATCGCCCGAGGCGACCTGGGCCTGCGAGAAGCCGTAATGGCCCCACACCGTCTCCGGCGTCGAGGAATGGTAGGCCGGCAGATATTTGGTGCCCTTGCCCGCCGCCGCGACCGTAAAGCCGCAGGTGCGCGCCCAATCCACCAGCTCGGCGATCAGCGCCGGCTGGTCGCCATAGGCCAGCGAATAGACGAGGCCGAGCGAGCGCGCGCGGCGCGCCAGCAGCGGCCCCGCCAGCACGTCGGCCTCGACATTGACCATCACCACATGGCGCCCGTGGTCGAGCGCCAGCGCGGCGTGCGCGAGGCCGGCGGCGGGATGGCCGGTCGCCTCGACGATCACGTCGAGGCGACCGGCCTCGATCAGCCCGATCGCGTCGTCGGTGACAAAGGTCATGCCGGTGCGTTGCGCGTCTTCGGCGCTGGCGGCCGCGTAACGCTCCGCCGCCCAGCCGACCCGCGCCAGCGACGCCTTGGCCCGGTCGGGCGAGAGATCGGCGACGCCGACCACATGCAGGCCGGGCGTGCGCGCCGCCTGGGCCAGAAACATCGAGCCGAATTTGCCGGCGCCGATCAGCCCGACGCGGACCGGGTTCTGCGCTTCGGCGCGGGCGAGCAATTGGCGGTGAAGCGACATCGGGCGA
Source organism: Pseudomonadota bacterium (assembly GCA_028876585.1). Next base: position 4,280 of record JAGWRL010000101.1, read on the forward strand.
AGCTCCGTGACCTCAGTCCTACATCCCGGCGAAGCGCGCGTGCGTCAGGAATCCATCCGCAGCGCGGCGATGAACGCCTCCTGCGGAATGTCGACCTTGCCGAACTGGCGCATGCGCTTCTTGCCGGCCTTCTGCTTCTCCAGCAATTTGCGTTTGCGGGTGGCGTCGCCGCCGTAGCACTTCGCCGTCACGTCCTTGCGCAGCGCGCGAATCGTCTCGCGCGCGATCACCTTGGCGCCGATCGCCGCCTGCACCGGAATCTGGAACATGTGTTGCGGGATCAGGTCGCGCAATTTCTCCACCATCGCGCGGCCGCGCATATCGGCGCGGTTGCGGTGCACCAGCATCGACAACGCGTCGACCGGCTCGCCGTTGACGAGGATGGACATCTTGACGAGGTCGCCGTCGCGATAATCCGTCAGCACATAGTCGAACGAGGCGTAACCCTTCGAGATCGATTTCAGCCGGTCGTAGAAATCGAACACGACTTCATTCAGCGGCAAGGCGTAGACGACCATCGCGCGCTTGCCGACGTAATTGAGGTCGATCTGCTCGCCGCGCCGGTCCTGGCACAGCTTCAACACCGCGCCGAGATATTCGTCCGGGGTCAATATCGTCGCCTTGATCCACGGCTCCTTGATATAGGCGATGGAGCCGAGATCGGGCATGTCGGCGGGATTGTGCAGCTCGATCTCGCTCTTGTCGGTCAGCCCGATCTTGTAGATGACCGAGGGCGCGGTCGCGATCAGGTCGAGGTTGAACTCGCGCTCCAGCCGCTCCTGGATGATCTCCAGATGCAGGAGCCCGAGGAAGCCGCAGCGGAAGCCGAAGCCGAGCGCCGCCGACGATTCGGGTTCGTAGACGAAGCTCGCGTCGTTGAGATGCAGCTTGGCGAGGCTCTCGCGCAGGCGCTCGA
>JAGWRL010000102.1 GCA_028876585.1 Pseudomonadota bacterium
GTCTTCCAGCGCGGCGGCGAATTGGGCGCGCTCGATATAGCTCAAATCCATGCGCGCCGAATTTTCCTGGCCCTGCGCCAGCACCAGTTCCGCGTCGGACATTTCCCGCACGACCGCGCGCACCGGACGCCCCAGCGCCGCGACCGCTTTCAGCCGCCGATGTCCGTAGGCGACCTGATAATGTCCCGGCTTTTCCGGATGCGGCCGCAGCAGGATCGGCGCCTGCTGCCCGCTGTCGCGGATCGAGGCTACGAGCGTTTGATGACTTGCGGGATCTTCGTCGAACCTGTCGGCCAGGAACGACGGCTCGATCAGGTTGACGGCGAGTTCCACCACCGCATCGCCCGCCGAGAGCAGCGCCCGCGCGTCTTCCGCGGCGGCGGCGATCCGGCCGAGCGAACGTCCCATGGCGCCGACCGCGCCCGTGCGGACAAAGGACGCCAGGGCGGCGGCGGACACCCCGGTTTCGTCGGCGGAACCGCCGCTGTTGCCATCTGGCAACTCCCGATGCCGGTCGCTCAACAGCGCGCGCAAGGTGTCTTTCCTGCTCATGGCTGGCGCCCCCACGCCGCTAGCATCATGGCCTCGATTTCCGCGTTGACGGAGTTGAGCGATTCCATCGCCCGATCGTAGGTCGTGCGCGAGAAATTCTCGCGGCCGATCTCGTAAAGGGTCTGCTTCGACAGGCCGGCGTCGGATATCGCGGTCGATTTGAGCATGGCGTTGGTCAGCACGCGTTCGCGAAACAGCGACCGCATGAAAGCGACCATCTGCGTCTGCGGCCCGTCGCCCGGCTCGTACCGCGTCACCACATAGCGCAGGAAATCATATTCGAGATCGGCGCCGGCCTCCTGAACGACACCCAGCAGGTCGGCGGCCATCAGCAGGAACTGGCACATCGACATCACGTCCAGCATCTGCGGGTGGACGGTGATCAGCATCGCGGTCGCCGCGCAGAGCGCGCCCAGGGTGAGAAACCCAAGCTGCGGCGGGCAGTCCAGCACCATGACGTCGTAGCGCTCCTGCACGCTGCCGAGCGTGGCGGCGATCCTGCCGAAAAACGGCTCGCTGTCGCGGCCGGCCAAGGCTTTCGGCGTCGCGTGCTCGAACTCCATCAGTTCGACATTGCCCGGCACCAGGTCGAGGCCGGGGAAGTAGGTCGAGCGGATCGCCTCGCTCAACGGCCGCCGCTCCGAATCATAACGGATCGCGCTGTAGAGCGTCTGGTTGGCGGCGACGTCGAATTCCGGCTGATAGCCGTGCAGCGCGGTCAATGACGCCTGCGGATCGAGATCGACCGCCAGGACGCGATAGCCCTTCAGCGCCAGATATTGCGCCAGATGCGCCGCGGTCGTGGTCTTGCCGGAGCCGCCCTTGAAATTCACCACCGCGAGCACCTGGCAGGATTCCGAGCCGGTTCGGTGCGGAACATAGCGCCGCGTCTTCGAGCCTTCGTCGAGCAGACGGCGCATCTCATTGATCTGGTCGAGCGTGTACGAGCGCCGCCCGCCCGCGCCCAAGGCCGGTTCCGGCCCCTTGCCCGCGAGCGAGAGCTGCCGCAGATAGCCGTCGGCGACGCCGATGAGCCTGGCGGCTTCCCCTGACGAAAACGACCGCAACACCTTCTGCGACGAGGGCGGGAACAACGACTGCCGCAACGCCTGCAATTCGCGCGATAGCGCCGAACCGTCGCCGGATATCGTCTTGGTTATGGATTTGAGCATCGACATCCGGCAACCGCAACCCTAGCTCGCCCAGGTGTAATTACGGAAAACGAGAACATATACGCCACGGAGCCGTAACCTTATGATGCTGATTCTCGGGATCTAGCAAGCGAAAATTGGTTAACGAGAATAAACCTCTCTGCCAACACGAGGCAGCAAGCCGCGCTACTTCAGTTGCCATCTGGCAACTGAAGTGAGGCGACACATAAACCTTCCGGCGCCGGCGTCTCCGCGCAGACCGATTCCGCCCCAGCGCGTCGCCGCCGGGTCTCGCCGCGATCGCGTGGCAGGGCAGGGGGTCGCAAAGTGTTTTTGGTCCGCAGACGCCGAGCGTGGCCCGCGTCGCTGAGAATAGGGCAGGGGGCGGCGCGCACGCCCGCTCGCCGCGACCTCAATCTGCAATGCGGCGGCGACCATCGCCTCCACGCCCGGAGCCTAAAGCAAACCCGCGGCTCGTGCGACGCTGATCGCCAGACTGCGCCGCCCGACGCCCAGCTTGCGAAATAGATTCTTCATGTGAAATTTGACCGTGATCTCCGAGAGTTGGAGCTTGCGCGCGATCTCCTTGTTCGAGAGATCGGCTTCGATCCACGACAGCACTTCGAGTTCGCGCGCGCTCAACAGTTTTCCCTCGGGCTTGGCCGCCGTCGCGCGGCGGTCGCCAAGGCCGTTGATGCGGACGATGAAAGCGGCCGTATCCGCGCTGAACAGGCTGAGGCCGAAGCGGCGGGTGATCGCGCGCACGACCTTGGAATAATTCGGCCCGGCGTCGAGGAACGGCTGCACCAGATCCTGCGGTCGCGCCAGCGCGATCGAGCGTTGCAGCGCGTTCAACGCCTCCTCGAACCGATCGAGCGCCCATAGCGCCTCGGTCAAATGAATTTCGCCGAGCAGCATGTCGAGGCCGGCTTCGCGGCCGAGCGCGTCGGCGATGAGAAAGGTCAGCGGCGCCAGCGCGGCTTCCGCCTGGCTGGACAGGATCAGCAGGCGCGCCCGCGCCAGCAGCGCGTCCTGCCGCTCCCGCCAGGTCGGCCAGTCCGCCAGGTTGATGGCGAAGCGTTCCGGCTCGCTCGACAATTCCGGCAGGCGATCCAACTGCGCCCGCGCGGATTCGAGCAGGCCGCCGCGCGCCAGCAGTTCGACCCGCGCCACCGCGATCGACAGCGCCAGCCGCGGCAGATCGCGCTCGACCGCCAGTTCCTCCGCCGAATCGAGCACCGCGAGCCCGGCGTCGAAGCCGTGCAGGTGCGACCGCGCGCGCGCCAGCGTCCCATAGCCGTTCTCGAACGGATCGACCCATCCCTCGCCGCGCGCGACGATCGGCATCGCCTCGCTCAACATGCGCTCGGCCTCGCCGACGTCGCCCTGATGATAGATCGCCATCGCCAGCGGGATGCGGACGATGGCGGCGAGGTTGGCGTCGCAACTATGTGTTTGCTGCACCAGATGGTCGGCCGAGCGCAGCGCCTTCAGCGCCGCCGCCATCCGCCCGCCGCGGATCAGCACCGTGCCCAGATGCGCGAGCATGAACGCCTGCGCGTAAGGCGATTTGCGCTCGCGGTAGGCGGCGAGCGCGCGCAATCCGGCGCGGCGCGCAAGCCGCAGGTCGCCCGCACGCTGATAGGCGATGCACAGGTGATTGTAGTTCCAGCCGCGCCGCCAGCGATCCTGCGAGCGGTGATCGTTGACGCTGTCCTCGAGTTCGGCGATCCTCGCCGCGTCGAGCCGCCGATCTTCGTAGCAATCAACCAGCGCGTCGATATGGGCGAGATCGTCGTCGAACACGGCGCCGCGCGAATGGCGATCCTGCGCGCGCTTCAATTCCTCGATCACAGACCGCGCGGCCTGCACCTGACCCTGTTTGCTGAGCGCGACCGCGTGACAAAGCCTGAGCGCTGGCGATCGATCGACGATGGCCGGCGGCAGATCGGCCAGCAGGCGCTCAAGCACGGTGTAGCCGAGCCGCAGATAGATGTTCACGCCGCCGGCGCGGCCGATCAATTCGGCCGCGAATTGGAAATCGCCGCCATGCGAGGCGTGATGCACCGCCTTGTCGAGAATGTCGCGTTCGGCGAACCAGCGCGCGGCGCGCACGTGCAGCGCGGCCGTGGCGGCCGGGGGCTTGGCCAGCGCGCGTTCGCGCAAGGTCGAGAGCAGGATCGGGCCGAGTCGCACCCAGCCGGGCCGGTCCGACGCCGGTTCGATCGCGGGCCAGAAATCGGCGATGTCGAACGGCAAATCCGGATCGAATTCGACGCCCGCCAGATCCGCCGCCAGCGCGAGCGGAAATTCATCGAGGATGGCGCAAGCCGATAGGGCGTCGCGCAGCGGCGCGGGCAATTCGGGCAGGAACTCCTCGACGAGGAACTCGCGGTAGAGCGGCTCGGCGCCGCCCTTGGCCGCCCGCGCCTTGCGCGGCGAGGTCAGCCCCAGATGCACCAGCGCCGGCCAGCCGCCGGTCGCCGCGCGCAACCGCCCGGCCTCCTCGATCGAGGCCGTGGCCCCGAGCAAGCCGCGGCACTCGTCGCGCGTGAAGGCGAGATCCTCGGCGTGGACCTCGCTCACCAGATCGCGCACCCGCAACCGCGCCAGCGGCAGATCGACGCGCCGGCGCGAGGCGACGACGAACGTGACGTTGTCGGGCGAACGCCGCAGCAATTGCGCGATGCAATCGAGAAACCCGGCCCCGGTCGCGGTGTGGAAATCGTCGAGAAAGACCACCACCCGTCCCGATTCCGCCGCCATCGCGTTCAGCGCGACGCGCAACAGCGCTTCGGCGTCGGGCGGCTCGGCGCCCAGCACGCCGAGCGCGCCGCTGCCGAGCGCGCGCGCCAGATCGGCGAGAAATCGTCTGGGGTCGCTATCGTCGGCGTCGAGCGTCATCCAGACGAACTGATCGGCGGGTTTGGCCAATCGCTGGAACGCCGACAACAGGAGTTCGGTCTTGCCAAAGCCGGGCGGCGCCTGAACCAGCACCAACTGCCCGTCGAGACCCGCCTCGATCCGCTCCAGCAAACCGGGACGCGGCAAGGCCGAGGCGAGGCCGCGCGCCGGCTTCAGGCGGCGCGGATAAAGCGGCTCGGGGCGCGGTGTCGGCGTGAACGGCAGCGTAAGCATGACGAGACTCGCGGACGCGAGCGGCCGGGAGCCGCGCGTCCGCCGCGATTATGACCCGAGTCCGGGGCGCCGCCAAGCGGGCAGGGTCAGAACGGCTTGTAGTCCATGTCGTAGCCGAAATAGCGCGGCCCGACGAGCGCGACGCCCGCCGGGGTTCGCCATTTGTCGTTGCAGGGATAGGCGAGTGCGGTCACGCGGACGCCGTAGCGCATGCCGTCGGTGGTCACCGGCACGCCGGTTTCCGCCTCCAGCAGGGTGATCATGTCGGGCGTGGTGACGAGCGTCTCGCCGTCGCGTTCCGCGATCAGGAATTCGTTCTGGAACCGGATGCGCAGCTCGCGGCCCTTGTCGGCTTCGAGCCCCTCGAAATGCGCTTCGCCGCGCGCGAAGCCGCCGACCGTGCGCCGCAGCACGTCTTTGACGCGGCCGTTGAAGATGACGGTCGCGCCCAGCGCGGCGCGGATCGCCTCGATCGGGTCTTCGTGCCGGCGCCGCGCCTCGCGCAGGGTGCGGCCGAGATCGGCGCATTGGCTCAAGGTGCCGCGCACCACCGACTGCTTCGCCTGCGCGCCGGTCATGGGATAGAAGGCGAGCAGGGCCGATCCGCCCATGTCGACGGTGCACGAGCGCGCCAGCCGCTCGGTCCAGGCGTTGCTGATGGTCTCCAATACGACGCTGTTGCCCTTGTCGTCGCTGAGCGCCATCGGCGTCGCCGAAACGCCGTGCATGCCGAAGGTGGTCATCTGCAATTCGGGGAACGCGCGGCCCATGCCGTCGCCGTCGATCAGCGGCAGGCCGGCGACGGCGGCGGCGACGAAGGGGGTGGTCGAATTCATGCCGCCCGCCTCGCCGCACAGCACCGCGTCGACCTTGCGGCCGAGCACCTTCTCCAGCTTGCGCAGGGCGACGACGATCTCGTCGCCCTGCGGCAGTTTCTCGGTCATCACCGTCGGCGCGCCCATCATGCAGACGGGGGCGATCAGCGCGTCGTCGGCAAAACTCTCGACATCGACGAGGCGGACCTCGCCGTGGCGACGGATCGCGGCCTGCGCCATCAGCTTGCCGATATAGGGATCGCCGCCGCCGCCGGTGCCCAGAATGGCGCCGCCGACGGCGATGTCGTCGAGATCGGCCACATCAACCATCCGGATCAGTTGCAAGCTGTTCATGTCGGGCGCCCCAAGGGTTTCGAGGATACGAGCGGATGGAAGGCGATGTCGGGATAGCCGAACGCTTTGGGTCCGACGACCTCCAGCGCGCGCTCGGTCTTCATCAGATCGTGGCAGGGGATGCCGATCACCGCCAGTTGTTGCCCGTAACGCAGCATCTCGGTGGTGATCGGCTCGCCGGTCTCCAGTTCGAGATTCATGATCAGATCGGGCACGATCACTTTGGCGACGCCATCCACCCACAGCACCAGGTTTTCGTTCTGGATGGCGATGCGCGCTTGCGAGCCCGCGTGGTCGCCCACACCCGACAAGCGCGCCTCGCCCATCGCGAAGCCGCCGCGCAATTCCCGGTGCACGTCGGCGACCTTGCCGGTGAAGAACAGGGTCGCGCCGGTTTGATCGAGCAGGCGCGCGATCACGTCCTGGCGGTGAGCGCGCGCGTCGAGGATCGCGGCGCCGATTTCGAGCGCCTGCGTCAAGGTGCCGGGCACCGCGACTTTCTTGACGAAACCGCCGCGCATCGGCGCGACCGCGAAGCCGGCCCCGGCGCCCATGTCGACCGCGACATGGCGGGCGAAGCGCTCCAACCAATACATGTCGACGACATGTTTGAAGACGACGACATTGCCCTTATCGTCGGAGATCGCGGCGGGCGACGCCTGATGTCCATAGAAGAAGAACGTCGACATCTGCACTTCGGGAAAGGCGCGGCCCATGCCGTCGCCGTCGACGACGGGCAGGCCCGCATAAGATGCCGAGATGATCGGCTCGATCGAGTTGGAGCCGCCGACTTCGGCCGAGATCAGCGCCGCGCAGCGCACCCCCATCGCCTCCTCGACGCCCTTCAGCGCGCGCAGACATTCCTGGCCCTGCTTGATTTTCTCGACGCCGACCACCGGCGCGCCGATGCCGCCGACCGAGCCGACGAAATCGTCGTCGCGCAGGGCTTCCAGCGGCAGCATTTCGACGCGCGCGCCCTTGCGCAGCAACTCGCGCAGCCGCAGCATCCCGATATAAGGATTGCCGCCGCCGCCGGTGCCGAGCAGCGCCGCGCCGAGCGAGAGCGGCAGCAGATCGCTCTCCTTGAAGACATAGCCTTTAGGCGACATGCAATTCTCCCACCACCTTCACCCGCACCCGCGTCGCGTTGCCGGGGAGATAAGCGAGCGGAACGTCCTCGACGTCGACGACCTCGATCGTGTCCTCGCGCGCGCCGGCGGCCACGGCGACCGCGCGGGCTTTCGCCTCGGCGTCGGCGAGCGCGTCGGCCCGCGACATGCTCGCCAGCGCGTAGACGCGATCCACCTCGCCCGAGACCTGCGCGATCGCGGCGCCGACGGCGTTGGCGACCGCGAAATGATGCGGCTTGACGACATCGAACGCGCCGACCTTGTCGCGCACCAATATCGAGCCGCCGCCGACGATGATGACCGGCAGAGGCTCGGGCGACAGCCGCGAGCGCTCGACCGCCGCCTCCAGCAGATCGGCGATCTTCGTCTCGACACGCGCGATCAGGCCGGCGTCGAGATGCGCGACCTTCTTGTGATCGCCCAGAAAGGCGCGCCCGGCCGCGACGATCACGTCCGTCGTCGTCAGCGTCGAGCCGCCGAACACCAGGCTTTCCGTATGCAGCCGATAGCCGACCGAGGTCGGGCCGATCTGCACGCCCTTCGGCCCATCGACGACCAGCGAGCCGCCGCCCAACCCGAACGAGAACACGTCGGGCATGCGGAAATTGGTGCGCACGCCGCCGACCTCGACCGCGACGGTGGCCTGACGCGGAAAGCCCTTGTGCAAGGCGCCGACGTCCGAGGTCGTGCCGCCGATGTCGACGACGATGGCGTCCTTGACGCCGGAGAGGAAGGCGGCGCCGCGTATCGAGTTGGTCGGGCCGCTGGCGAAGGTGAGCACGGGAAAGCGCTCGGCGAAAGCGGCGTCCATCAAGGTGCCGTCGTTTTGCGTCAGGAAGAACCGCGCCTTCACGCCGCAGGCGTCGAGCGCGACGCGAAAGGCGTCGATCACCAGCTTGGAGAGATCGCGCAGGCAGGCGTTCATCACCGCCGCGTTCTCGCGCTCCAGCAGGCCCATGCGGCCGATGTCGCTCGACAGCGTGATATGCGCCCCCGGCAGCGCACGCGCGAATATCTCGGCGGCTCTGGTCTCGAACTCGGTGTTGACCGGCGAGAACACCGAAGTGATCGCGATCGACTTGACGCCCTTGGCCTTGATGTCGGCGGCGATGCCGAGCAACTCCGCCTCGTCGAGCGGCGATATGACGCGGCCGTCGAATTCATGCCCGCCGTGGGCGAGATAGGCGTGATTGCCGATCGCGCTTCTGAGATCCTCGGGCCAATCCACCATCGGCGGCAGCGAGGCGGTGGCGGGCAGGCCGAGGCGCACGGCGGCGGTCGGCGCGAGATCGCGCCGCTGCACCACGGCGTTGGTGAAATGGGTGGTGCCAATCATCACCACATCAATCGCGTTCGGCTCCAGGCCCGAGGCCATGAGCACCGATTTCAGCGCCGCGACGACGCCGGACATCACGTCGGCCGTCGTCGCCTCCTTGACGCCGGCGAGCACCTTGGCGCCGTCCATGACGACGGCGTCGGTATTGGTGCCGCCGACGTCGATGCCTATCCTGATCATTTCGCGCACTCCTGTTGCGGCATAGGGCTTGGCGGCGGCCGGCTCATGGCGCGGGCGCCGACAACAAATGACAGCGGGCGAGATGGCCCGCGCCGAGTTCGGTGAAATCCGGCATCACCTGCTTGCAGGGGGCGAAGGCGTGCGGACAGCGCGGATGAAAGGCGCAACCCGGGGGTTGGTTGGCCGGGCTCGGAATTTCGCCCTCGACGACGGCGACTTGCGGCTTCAAAGCCGTCTCCGCGTCGGAGATGACGGGAATGGCGGCGAGCAGCGATTGCGTATAGGGATGCGCCGGCGTCTCGAACAGACTCCGCGTCGCGCCGCTCTCCACCAACCGGCCGAGATAGAGAATGCCGATGCGGGTGGCGAAATTGCGCATCAGGCTGAGATCGTGCGAGATGAAAATATAGGTCAGCCCCAGCGTGCGGCCGAGCTCCATCAACAATTCGATGATCTTGGCCTGCACCGAGACATCTAGCGCCGAGGTGGGTTCGTCGAGCACGATCAACTTCGGTTCGAGCGCGAGCGCGCGCGCGATGGCGACGCGCTGCTTCTGCCCGCCCGACAATTCATAGGGATAGCGATTGCGGAAATCGGCCGGCAGTTGCACCATGTCGAGCAGTTGCGCGACGCGCCGGCCAACTTCGCCCCGCGACGCGCCGCTTGCTTCCAGCGGCACGGCGATGGACTGGCCGATCGAGCGGCGCGGATTGAGCGAGGAGCCGGGGTTTTGAAACACCATCTGCACCGCGCCGCGCGCGGCGGCGTTGGCGCGCGCCGAGAGATCGCGCCCCTCGAACTTGATCGCGCCCGCGCTCGGCGCGCTCAAGCCTAAGATCATGCGCGCGATCGTCGATTTGCCCGACCCGCTCTCGCCCGCCAGCCCGAACACCTCGCCTTTGGCGATGGCGAAGCTGACGTCCTGAACCGCCTTCACCTCGCCGGTGACGCCGCCCCACAGCCCGCCGCGAATGGCGAAGCCCTTGCACAGGCCGACGACTTCGAGCAGCGGCGCGCTCACGACGACGCCTCCCCGACGCGCCAGCAGGCGGCGTAATGATCGGCGGCGAGCTTGCGCTGCGGCGGCGCGCGCCGGCAATCCGCCGCCGCCAGCGCGCAGCGCGGCGCGAAGCGGCAGCCCTCGGGCGGCGCGGAATAATCGGGCGGCGCGCCGTCGATGCCGCGAAACGTCGTATCGCCGGACAGCTTGGGCACACAATCGATCAACGCCCGCGTGTAGGGATGGCGCGGGTTGGCGAACAGTTCGGCGGTGGGGGCGCGTTCGACGATCGCGCCAGCGTACATGACATAGACATAATCGGCGGATTCGCGCACGACGCCGAGATTGTGGGTGATCATCAGCAGCGCCAGACCGCGCGCTTCAACCAGCTCCCGCAACAGCTTGAGAATCTGCGCCTGCGTGGTGACGTCGAGCGCGGTTCCCGGTTCGTCGGCGATCAGCAGCCGGGGCTCGGAGAGCAGCGCCATCGCGATCAGCACGCGCTGCCGCATGCCGCCCGACAACATGATCGGATAGGATTTGGCGATCCGCTCCGGGTCCGGCATGCGCACTTGCGCGAGCACCTCATGCACCCGCGCCAGCCGCCCGCCGGCGCCGCGCGCGCGCCCGAGCCGCCTGTCGGCGTATTTGAGGATCGTCGTCATCTGATCGCCGATCGTGAACACCGGGTTCAGCGACGTCATCGGGTCCTGGAACACCATCGACATCGCCGTGCCGCGCAAGGCTTCTCGCTGCGGAGCGGGCAGGGTGAGGAGATCGACGCCGTCAAACACAATCGCGCCACTGGTGATCCGCGCCGGCGGCGTCGCGAGGATGCCCATGATCGCCCGCATCGTCACGCTCTTGCCGCAGCCGGATTCGCCAACCAGCGCCACATGCCGATGCGCCGGCACATCGAGCGACACGCCGCGCAGCACATGCGAGGCGCGGCCATAACGCGAGAATTCGACGCCGAGATCGCGAACGGAAAGCAGCGGCGCGTCGCTCATCACACGCTCTCGACGTCGTAGAGATCGCGCAGGCCGTCGCCGAGCAGATTGAAGCCGAGCGCGACGAACAGGATCGCGCCGCCCGGCAGCAGCGAGTCCCACCAGCGCTCGGGCAGGAAATCCGCACCGCTGGCGACCATCGCGCCGATGTCGGGCGTCGGCGGCTGCACGCCAAGGCCGAGATACGACAGGGCAGCGCCGATCAGAATGACGAAGCCGAAATCGAGCGACAGCTTGACCAGGATCGCCGAGGCGCAATTGGGCAGCAACTCGCGGAACAGGATGTGAAACCGGCTCGCGCCGAGGATTCGCGCCGCCTCGACGAATTCCTGATGGCTGAGCGTGCGAGTGATCGAGAAGATGAGCCGCGTGTGCCAGGTCCACCACAGCGCCGCGATCGCGTACATCTCATGCAGGAGGCTCGGCGTCAGCACCGCCGTGACCGCCAGCGCCATGACCAGCGGCGGGATCGCCAGCGCCACATCGGTCAGCCGCATGATGACGATTTCGGTCCAACCGCCGAAATAGCCCGCCAGCAGCCCGAGCGTGGTCCCCAGCGGAACCGCGACGGCGAGCACGACGGCGGCGAGCAGCAGCGAGGTGCGATAGCCGAACAGCACGCGGCTCAGGATGTCGCGGCCGACATTGTCGGTGCCGAACCAATAGAGCGAGGAGGGCGGCAGATGCCGGGCGCGGAAATTGACGACCGCGCCGACATGATCGGGATGCGGGGCGATCCATGGCGCCAGCGACGCCGCCAGCACGACGCTCGCCACGATGATCGAGCCGATCACCGCCGTTGGATTGCGGCTGAAGCGATGCCAGTTTTGATAGGCCGTCGAAACCGGGCTCATGCGCGGCTCCCGCGAATGCGCACGCGCGGATCGACGAAACCGACCAGAACGTCGATCACGAGATTGGCGACGACGAAGAACACGCCGGAGATCATCACGACCCCCATGACCGCGTTGAGGTCTTTCTGCATGATCGAGCGCACGCCGTAGCTCGCCATGCCGGGCCAGCCGAAGACGAGTTCGACGACGAAGGCGTTGCCGATCAACGACGCGAATTCGAGCCCGAGAATCGTCAATGGCGGCACGAAGGCGGGGCGCAACATGTATTTGAACAGGCGCACGCGGTTGGGCACGCCAAAGGCGCGCCCCGCCTCGATATAATCCTGCTTGGCGACGTCGATCATCGACGACCGGGTGATCCGCGCGATCTGTCCGACCGTCGCCGCCGACAGCGCGATGGCTGGCAGCAGCAGGTGCCGCAGCGCGTCGACGAAGGTCGAGAACCGTCCCTTAAGCAGCGTGTCGATCGTCATCAATCCCGTGATGTCGGCGACCATGCCGGAATCGGGAGACAGCCGCCCCGTCGTCGGCAGCGCGTGCAGAACATAGCCGGCGAGAACTTGCAGCAGCAACGCGAGCAGGAAACTCGGCGTCACCGCGCCGAGAATGGCGAACATTCGGACGAGGTTGTCGACCCAGCCATCCTTGTTGGCGGCGGCGACGACGCCGAGCGGCACGCCAACCATGAAGGCGATCAGGATCGTCGTCAGCACCAGTTCGAACGTCGCGGCGAAAGTCTCGGCGATGTCGTTATTGACGGGCCGTTTGGTGAGCAACGAAAGTCCGAGATCGCCGTGCGAGAGTCCGACGACGAACTGCTCGTATTGCTGGAGCAACGGCCTATCCAGCCCCATCTTGGCCTTGAGGTCGGCGACCTGCTCCTGACTGGCGCGCGGCCCCAGCGCCATGCGCGCGGGATCGCCCGGCATGACGCGCGCGATCAGGAAGATCACGATCGACAGCCCGGCGAGCACGAGCAGCGACCAGAACACCCGTCTGATCAGAAAATAGAGAAATTCCAAGGGAACGGCTCAGGTTTTCGGGAAGGCGGGCCTGGATCAAGTCGGCTTATTTGCAGGTCCACGTGTATTTATGGAAGTTGTATTCGAACGACTGCATCGGCACATAGGCGAAGCCGTCGAGGCATTTGTCCATGGCGTGACGGACGGTCTGGGTCTCCAGGAACACGTCGCTTTGATCGGCGATCAGCTTGGCCTGAAGCTCCTTGTAGATCTTGTTGCGGGCGTCCTGATCGCCGGTCGCGCGCGCCGCGTCGATCATCTTGTCGACTTCGGGGTTCTGCAACCATTCCATCGAGGCCCAGCTGCCAGCAGATTTGGAATGATATTGCGCATAGAACATCGAGTCGGGCGAGGCGTAGGTGGGGCCGAAGAAGATTTCGTTGATGTTCGGCGTGGTCTCGACCTTGGTCGCCAATTCCGTCACCCGGTTCCACGGTTCGCCCGACAGCGTGACCTTGAAGCCGATCTGCTGCAAGTTGGATTGCATCAGCAGCGCCACTTCCTCCTCGAATTTGGCCGAGGAGACATAGAGCAGGGAGATCGGAATGTCGGACTTGCCGGCGTAGCCGCTCTTGGCGATTTCCGCCTTGGCCGCCTCCAGGTCGAATTTCGGCGCCGGCGCGTTGATATTGGCGTCGGCGAACGCCTTGGGCAACGGCCCCGTCAATTCGGCGCCGGGAAAGATCGTGCCGCGAATGGTGTCGTAGTCGGTGGCGAGCGCGATCGCCTTGCGGATATGCACGTCGTTGGTCGGCGCGACCTTGGAGTTCAGCTTGAGATAGAACGCTGTCGCGGTTGCGTCCTTGACGATTTTGAAGCGCGGCATTTTCGACAGCGCGTCGTTGGTGTCGGGCGACTGGAACTGGCTCGCCATCGTCAGTTCGCCCGACGCCGCGAGCGAACGCACGGTCGCCTCGTCGTTGGTGATGAGGAAGCGGACCTCGTCGATCGCGCCGGGCCCCCAGCCGCGGTAATAATGGGGATCGCGCACGATCGTCATGCCGGTGCCGCGATCCCAGCTTTTGAGCGTATAAGCGCCCGCGCTCGCGACATGGGTCGCCAGATAGGTCTGGCCGTCGTCGGCGCCCGCGTTGGCCTTGACCACCTTAGAATTGACGATGCGGATCGCGGGCACGGTGGCCAGGAACGGAGAGAACGTCTTCGACAGGGTGAATTTCACCGTCTTGGGATCGATCGCCGCGACGCTGCCGGGCTTCAGGACGCCGGCGAACAGATTGGCCGGACCTTGGTTGATCTTAAGCAGGCGCTCGACCGAATAGACCACGTCCTCGGCCTGCACGGGCGAACCGTCCTGGAAATGCGCGTCGGCGCGAATATGGAATATCACGCTCGACGCATCGGGCGAAACATCCCACTTTTCAGCTAGTTCTGGCACCAGCCCGCCCTTGGCGTCGATATTGGCCAGCCCGTCGTACAGGTTGGTCGTGGCCATATAATCGGTGTAGTCCGATATTTTCGCCGGATCGATCGTGCCGAAAATCTGGACGGTGTTGACCGTGATCGTGCGCTGATCCGCGAGAGCCGGAGCGCAGGCCAGCGCGCCCGCGGCCAAAGCCAGAAGTGAAATCGCTCGCATCGTCTGTTCCCTCTCCCTCGGGCGCTTCACGTCGCCGACGATCTCGTCGCCTGGTCATGCAACGAAACGGGATCGTCGCATTGGCCCGCAGGCGCGGCAAGGACCGGAGATAGATAGGTCGGGCGGAATTTCGGGCGGGGGGCGTCGCGCCGGGCGGCGGCGCCCCCTACCCGAAAGGGTTGGCTCGCTTGCGCACAGGCGGCGCCGCTCAGAGCGAAGGCGTCGACGTGCGGACGCGATAGCCCCGACGCAGTTTTCGGTTGAGCCACACGTCGAGCGCCTCCGCCGCGGCGGCCTTGTCGGCGTGCAGGTCGAGCCGGCTGCGCCCACGCGAACCGATCCGCCCCCATCCGCGCGCCAGCGCCGTATCACCGAACAATGTCGGCTCGATGGCGAGCACATAGAGGCGAGCCATGTTGCGGCTCGGATCAATTCGCTCAAGCACCAGCATTTGCAGCCTGCCGGCGGTCGTGTCGCCCGTGTCCGTCATGCGCCTTTATCGCGGCGGGGCGAATCCACGTCCAACAAATAGGTCGAATCGATCCAGGCGCGTCGATTCACGCGGCCGATGGATCAGGGTCCGCTTCCCGGCCCCACGATCGGCGCGTGGTCGGTGGTCGAGCGATCCGGCGTCTCGTCCTTCCAGCGCACCGATCCGATCGGACGGTCGAGCATGCGGCGGATGCGAATGGGTTCAGGACCGATATGGAAGGCGTTGGCGCGCAGATGCAGCCCCCGTTCGGCCTCTGTCGCGCGGCTGCGCTGCCGAAGGTAGTCGTGCCATGTCGGGCAATGATACCGCTCGGTCCACAATTGCGGGTCGGCGATGTCGCGCGCCAGCGACCAGCCATAGGCGCCGTTACGCTGCCGACTGAGCTGGACGTGTTGCATGATCGCATAAAAGGAGCGCGCCTTGGCGGGATCGACGCGATATTCGATCTCGATCACGATTGGGCCGCTGCGCGCGGTCAGCGAGAGGCGCACCTCCGGGTCGGCGAGCGGATCGAGCGCCTGTTGCGTCGGGCCGTTGACCAGCGGCATCCGCATCCACAGCCCCAGCAACGAGGAGGCGACCAGGGCCGCGCCGGAAATGAGCAGCGCGCCCTTGACCCCGATGGCGCTCGCCGCGCTGCCCCAGACCCAACTGCCCAGAGCGATCCCGCCGGCGATCGCGGCCTGATAGGCGGCCAGCGCGCGCCCGGCGACCCAGCGCGGCGCGGAGAGTTGGATGCCGACATTGAACAGCGTCACCGACGCCGTCCAACCCGCGCCGGCGAACAGCAGCGCGGCCGCCGTCAGCAAGGGCGAGCCGCTGAACGCGACGACGATCACGCCCGCGCCCATCACGATCACGCACAGGCGGATGGAATCCTCGTCGCCCAGGCGATTGCGCAGCGTCGCCACGTTGAGCGCGCCGATCACCGCGCCCATGCCGAAGGTGCCCAGCATCAGCCCGTAGGTCTGGGCGCCGCCATGCAACAGATCGCGCGTCACGATCGGCATCAGCGCCGAGACCGACCCGCCGGCGATTCCGGTCGCCAAGGTGCGCGCCAGCACGATGCGGATCGCCGGCGAATGCAGGATATAACGCACGCCGGAGATCACGGCGCGCGCCAGCCGCTCGGGCGGCAGCCGCGCCGCTTCCCGGACGCGCCGCCACAGCAGCAACACGACGATCAGCGGCAGGTAGAGCAGGGCGTTGGCGGCGAAGGCGGCGATCGACCCGGCGGCGGCGACGATGACGCCGCCGATCGCCGGGCCAAAGCTGCGCGCTATATTGTAACTGATGCCGTTGAGCGCGACGGCGGCGGCCAGCGCCTCGGCGGGCACCTGCTCGCTCACCGACGCCTGCCAGGCGGGTCCGAACAGCGCCATTCCGCTGCCGATGATGAAACAGAACAGCAGCAACAACCTCGGCGTCATCAGGCCGAGAAACGCCAGCGCCGTCAGCGAGAGCGACCCGGCCAGGGCGATCGCCAGCGCCGCCAGACCCACTTTCCGGCGGTCGAACATGTCGGCCAGCGCCCCGGCGGGGGTCGAGACGATCGCCACCGGCAGCATCAGCGCGGTTTGCACCAAAGCGATCATGTCGGCGGAGGCGGTCATCCGCGTCATCGCCCAGGCGGCGCCGACGCCCATGATCAGCAGCCCCAGGTTCGACAGCAGGCTGGCGGTCCAGATGCGGCGGAACACGGCGTGCCGCAAGGGCGAGAGGACGCCGGACGAGGCGCGCGCGTTTTCTTGTTCGTTGGCGACGTTCATGGACGGACCGGCTTTCCCTGCTTCGTCAATCTGTCACGCCGCTGACCGTTTGTCGCGCGGCGAGCCTGCGCGACGGCGATCGCGCCAGCGGGGCAGGGCGGGATCGCATTTTCCTCTTCCCCTTTCGCGACAATTGGCTATTCTGAAGCCATTGTCAGTAGAAGCGGAAAACTCGACGTCCCACGGTCATGGCTTTGATCGGCGGTCGGAGTTGGGGATTGCTGACATGCGATCGAAACGGTCGCGAGCCCCGGAAACCGCGATTGACAAGGTCTTCCTTATCCTCCGGCGGACGGGCTTGCGAGCATGCGGGCGCGGGCGCAGCATCGCCTGCGCCGCGGTGACTATGGAGACGACGCATGATCATCGATATGAGCTGTTATCCCACGAAAATCGTCGACCTGGCGTGGCGGCACAATGGCGCGCCGTTCACCGGCGAGCGGCTGCTGAAAATGATGGACGGGCCGTTCTACGTGAACGGCAAGCCGCGCCGCATCGACAAGGCCTTCATCCAGCCGCCGCAGGGCAACACGATCTACACCGACGAAATCGCCGACAAGCCGGGCAAGGCCGGCATCCGCGACTATATGTCCTACACGGTCGAGCTGTGCGAGAAATATCCGGACCGCCTGATGGGCTGCTTCGTCTACAATCCGCGCTACGGCGTGCAGAACGGCGCCGAGGAGATCGAGCGTCACGCCAAGGAGCATGGCTTCAAGATGGTGCAGTTGCAGGCCAATATGCACGCCTACCGGCCCGATCGCGCGCTCGACTGGCTGCGCCCGGCGATGAAGAAATGCGCCGACCTCGGGCTGCTGGTCAAAGTGCACACCGGCGACGGGCCATACTGCATCCCGACCGAGTTTTATCCGATCATCCGCGAGTTCCCGTCCGTCAACTTCATCCTCGCGCATTTCGGCGTGCAGACCGGCGGCGTCTATTGTTTCGAGCCGTATCAGATGGCGCTCGACGCGCCCAACGTCTATTGCGAATCCGGCTGGTGCCTGCAATCGCGCATCGTCGAATTCGCCAAGGTTCTGCCGACGCACAAAATTTTGTTCGGCACCGACACGCCGCCCAACGAACCCGGCATGTGGCTGCGCCTGCTCGAAGTTTTGTGCCACGAGCCGCCGCAGGGCCTGAAC
>JAGWRL010000103.1 GCA_028876585.1 Pseudomonadota bacterium
GAAGAAGCGATTCAGCGTCGGATCGCCAACCGCATAGCCACCCCACAGCCAGTGCGCGATCGGCGTGCCGACGAGCGGGATGGCGGTGAACAGGTTGGTGATGACGGTCGCGCCGGCGAAGCTCATCTGGCCCCAGGGCAGCACGTAGCCCATGAACGCCGTGGCCATCATCAGCACGTAGATGATGACGCCGAGAATCCAGAGCACTTCGCGCGGGTTCTTGTAGGAGCCGTAATACATGCCGCGGAAAATGTGCATGTAGACGGCGAGGAAGAAGAACGATCCGCCGTTGGTGTGGAGATAGCGGATCAGCCAACCGTAGTTGACGTCGCGCATGATGTGCTCGACCGAGGCGAAGGCCATCGTCGCGTTCGGCACGTAATGCATGGCGAGAATGACGCCGGTGATGATCTGGATCACCAGCATGAACGACAGGATCGCGCCGAAGGTCCACATATAGTTGAGGTTGCGCGGCACCGGATAGGCGACGAACGAGGAATGCACGAGGCCGACGATTGGCAGTCGCGCCTCGAACCAGCGCGCAATCCCGCTCTTGGGAACGTAGGTGGAATGTCCGTCCATGTTGCGATCTCTGGAAATGTCTGGGGAAAACGAAGGCGCGCGGGAGGCGCCGTCAGCCGATCTTCACCTTCGTGGCGGACACGAATTTGTATTCGGGCACGACCAGGTTGAGCGGCGCCGGGCCTGAACGGATGCGCCCCGAGGTATCGTAGATCGAGCCGTGGCACGGGCATTTCCAGCCGTCGTATTGCCCCTCGTGGCCCAGCGGCACGCAGCCCAGATGCGTGCACACGCCGATCACGATCAGCCATTCCGGCTTCTGCACGCGCGACTGGTCGGTGGCGGGGTCTTTCAACTCGGACAGCGGGGTCGCCTCCGCCTCCTTGATCTCCTTGGGCGTGCGGTGACGCAGGAACACCGGGCCGCCGCGCCATTTGACGGTGAGGATCTGCCCTTCCTGGATCGGCGTCAGATCGACCTCGATCGAGGACAAAGCCAGCGTCGTCGCGTCGGGGTTCATCTGATCAATCAGCGGCCACGCGACCGCGGCCGCGCCGACGGCGGCGACGGCGCCCGTGCTCAGGAACAGAAAGTCCCGCCGGCTGGGATTGATAGCTTCCGCGTGCGACAATTCGACCCCCGTGCGCTCGCGCGGCCTTGCGCGCGTTTCTCGTGCAATTGGACCCGCCAGGCGGGCCCCGGGGCCGTTTTGCGCCCCAATTTCGGCCGCTATTTCGCACCGATCCCCTTGGTTGTCCATAGGGCTAGCGCGTGAGAATTGGTCGCACGCGGGGCTTTTGCGCGCGCGCTTTATGGGCTTGTCGCGGCGTGAGAATTCGGCGACACCGGCGAACCCACGCGCGCCGCTGCGGCGCCCGGAGCCTTTGCGGATGCAAAGCCGTCCCCTCGTTCTCGCGCTCTACGAGCCCGACATCGCCGCCAACACCGGGGCGATGCTGCGCACCTGCGCCTGTTTCGGCGCCGACGCGGCGTTGATCGAGCCGGCAGGATTCGTGTTTTCCGACCGGCGTTTTCGCCGCGCCGGCATGGATTATCTCGACGCGCTGAGCTTACAACGGCACGCCTCGTTCGCCGCGTTCGAGCAATGGCGCGCGGCCGAGGGGCGGCGGCTGGCGCTACTGTCGACGCGCGGCGACGTCGATCTCTGGGATTTTCGTTTTCGCGACGGCGACGTGCTGATGGTCGGCCGCGAATCGGCCGGCGTGCCGGATGTAGTGCGCGATGTCACCGACGCGCGAATCAGGATACCGATTCGCGCCGCGCTGCGCTCGCTCAACATCGGCGTCGCGGCGGGAATAGCGCTCGCCGAGGCGACGCGGCAGGTCGCGGCGGCGTGAGGCTATTTCGCGCGCCGGCGCGGGGTGACGGGCAGATCGCGCGCGGCGGCGTAGAAAACTTCGCCCTCGCTCTCGGCGGTGTCGAGCCAGACCACGGCGAGGTCGGGGAACGACGCCTCGAAGCCGGCGCGGCCCTGGCCGAGTTCGCAGATCAGCGCGCCCTGCGGCGTCAGATGGCCGCGTGATTCGCCGACAATGCGGCGCACGATGTCGAGCCCGTCCGCGCCGCCGACATGGGCGAGTCTCGGCTCGGCCGCATATTCGGGCGGGAACGCGTCGGCGGCGGCGGCTTCGACATAGGGCGGATTGGTGAAGATGACGTCGTAACGGGCCGGCCCGAGCGGGGCGAACAGGTCGCCCTCGAACAGATGGACGCGCGCCTCCAGCCCATGCTCGCCAACGTTGCGGCGCGCGACCGCGAGCGCGTCGGGCGAAATATCGACCGCCTCGATCTCGGCGTTGGGAAACACACGCGCGGCGAGAATCGCCAGCGAGCCGCCGCCGGTGCACAGATCGAGCACGCGCCCGACCCGCTCCGGCGCCTCGATCAGCCCGCCCTCGCCGATCATGCCGCTAAACAGCAGTTCGCCGATAAAACTGCGCGGCACGATCACGCGCTCATCGACATAGAACGGCACGCCCTGGATATAGGCGCGTTGCAGCAGGTAGGCGGCGGGCTTGCGGGTGACGACGCGCGCCTCGATCAGGTCATGCAGCCGGCGTCGCTCTGAGAGCAGCAGGCGCGCGTCGGCGAACGGATCGAGCGCGTCGATCGGGAGATGCAGGCCTTCGAGTATCAGGAAAGCGGCTTCGTCGACGGCGTTGCCGGCGCCATGGCCGAACACGAGGCCGGCGGCGGAAAAACGGCTGACGGCGTAGCGGAACCAGTCGCGCGGGGTCGCGAAAGTGGCGACCCGCTCCTCGGCCTCGCTCATGGCTCACCCTGGCAAATGCGGCGGCCGGCGCGAGGCCGGCCGGTTTAGGGTTGGGGGCGGCTTACTTCTCGCCCTTTTTGCACTTCTCGCGGAAGTGCTTGCGCTCCTTGCCGTGCAGGCCCTTGGCGTCGGCTTCCTTCGAGCATTCCTGCGCGCGGGCGCTCATCTCGGCCTTGTCGGGCTTGACCGTCGTGGTCGGGGTCGTCGTCTTGACCGGCTTGGCCGCAGCCGTCGGCGTCGCGGCCGGGCTCGCCGGCGCGGCGGCGTCGATCGCAAAAGCCGAAGTGGACACCAAGCCGATGACGCCGACCAGGGCGGCGAGTATCGAGGTCTTCATGGGGACTGGATCTTTCCGAACGTTAGACATCCGTTGAGCCGCTTCGACCCAAGGCCGTCAAGCTCGCGCGCCTCATAGGCGAAGCGCAAGCCCGGCACAAGACGCGCCCGCGCCGCCCAAAAGGAGAAGAGCCGCTTCCCCGGGGGGAAACGGCTCTTCCATTGTCGCGACCGAACTCAAATCGCAAAATCCGCTGGAATCGTCTCTATCCGCGGCAATCCCGCACACAGGAGCTCCAGGTTCTTCCGGACTCGCTCGGCGAGTGACAATGAGACACTGGATCACCTCCTTTCGGTTGTTGACGACAGGAGGCAGATTAGCGGGAAATCGATTAACGCCAAGCCTTCTTTGCGGGCTTGGCGCTGATTTCCCCAGCGCGGCGCCCAAAGCGCCGGCAGATCAGGCCGCGGCCTTGGCGACGGCGTCGCACACTTCCGCCACCAGCGTGTCGACCAGCGCGCGATCCTCCGCCTCGGCCATCACCCGGATGACGGGTTCCGTGCCGGAGGGGCGGATCACCAGCCGGCCGCTCGAACCCAGCTTCTCCTTGGCCGAGGCGATCGCCCGCACCACGCTTTCGCTCTCCAGCGGCCGGCCGCCGCTGAAGCGCACGTTGCGCAGCACCTGCGGCAGCGGCTCGAACCGGTGGCACACCTCGCTGGCGGGACGGCCGAGCTTCTTGACCATCGCCAGCACCTGCATCGCGGCGACGAGGCCGTCGCCGGTGGTGGAGTAATCGGTCAGGATCATATGGCCGGATTGTTCGCCCCCGACATTGTAGCCCTTCTCGACCATGCGTTCGAGCACGTAGCGGTCGCCGACCGCGGTGCGCTCCAGCGTCAGCCCGAGGCCGCCGAGGTGGCGCTCCAGGCCGAAATTCGACATCACGGTGGCGACCACGCCGGGCTTGGCGAGCCGCCCGTCGGCGCGCCAGCTCTCGGCGATGACAGCCAAGATTTGATCGCCGTCGACGATATGGCCTTTCTCATCGACAATGATCATGCGGTCGGCGTCGCCGTCGAGCGCGACTCCGATGTCGGCGCGCATCTCGCGCACCTTGCGCGCCAGCGCTTCCGGCGAGGTCGAGCCGACATGGTGGTTGATGTTGAGGCCGTCCGGCTCGACGCCAATCTTGATCACTTCGGCGCCCAGTTCCCACAGCGCCTCGGGCGCGGCCTTGTAGCCCGCGCCATGAGCGCAATCGACCACGACCCTGAGGCCCTCGAACGAGACGTCGCGCGGCAGCGTGCGCTTGGCGTATTCGATATAGCGGGCGACCACGTCGTCGACGCGGCGCGCCCGGCCGAGGTCGGGCGAAAGGGCGAGTTGCGCGGTCATGTCGGCGTCGAGCAATTCCTCGATGCGGCGCTCGATCTCGTCGCTGAGCTTGAAACCGTCCGGCCCGAACAGTTTTATGCCGTTGTCCTCGAACAGGTTGTGGCTGGCCGAGATCATCACGCCGAGGTCGCAGCGCATCGAGCGCGTCAGCATGGCGACGGCGGGGGTCGGCACCGGGCCGAGCAGCAGCACGTCCATGCCGACCGAGGTGAAGCCGCCGACCATGGCGTATTCGATCATGTAGCTGGAAAGCCGCGTGTCCTTGCCGATAACGACGCGGTGGCGATGCTCGCCGCGCTGGAACACGAGGCCGGCGGCCTGGCCGACCTTAAGCGCCAGTTCGGCCGTCAGTTTGCCGTTGGCGCGTCCGCGAATGCCGTCCGTGCCGAAATATTTGCGAGCCATTCCCGAAAACCCCTCCGGCCATCGCCAAGGCAGGGCCCCGAATTACGGCATTCCGGAGCGAAAATCCTTAAAAATTATTAGTCATGCTTTACGGGGGCGCGGGGCGCCCTGGACTTCCGCGCAGCCGGCGGCGTCCACGCGGCCGCCGGCCGCCAAGTGTCAAATCTGCGCAGGAGAGCCTTGGCTCTGCTTCAAGGTGTTCATTCTGACCAGCGCGGCCTCAAGATCGGCCGCGCCGCGCAGTCCGGGGGTTTCGAGTCCTTGCTTAAGAACAGCGATCGCGCCATCCGCGTCGTTGCGTCGCCTAAATATGTCCGCCAACGTTTCATAGTATATGCCATCTTTTGGGTTTAAATGAATAGCCTTGCGAACTGCGCTTTCCGCCGCATCTAGCGATCCATTGTTTTTCAACAGTTGGTCGGCAAGAAATAACCAGCTCCGATCATGTTTAGATCCTTGGACAACGCTTTCGGCCCGACTCAATGACTCACGAATTGCCGCTTCCGAGCGCTTCTTCCAAATAAACGCCGCTCCACCTACGATACATAGGCGATCGACTTGGGTATCCAAGAATTTCATGTCATGCCGCCGCGCGCTCGGAAGCGCCGGAAATTCAAGCAAGCTGGCGGCGATATGCTGTAAAAATTGGATCGGCGTGCTCTCCGCGTCGCCGCGCCATTGTGCAGCGCCGGGGCCAAAATGAACATACAGATCCTCGATTACGTAGCAGCCGCCGGCCGCCAATTTTGGGAAAAGGTATTTGAACGACGCCATCGTGTAATCAGCTCGGTGGGAGCCGTCATCGATAATTATCGTCGGCGCATATTTTTCGCACAATTTCTGCAAAAAATTGGTATCGACTTGCGAACCGATTTCGATTTTGATCCGGCCTTGTTCGTATTGTTTGCACCTTTGCTGCAGGTCAATACCTACAAGCGTGGCGCAGGAGAAATAACGCTCCCACATGCGCAGCGAATTTCCGTCCGACACTCCGATTTCAAGAACCACGATATCCTTGTCGCGATAAGGCGAAAAAAAATCGGCATAGTGTCTGAGATAATCCACCACCAATAAATTCTTGTTGGTGCCTTCTTCAATGCCAATTGCGTCGAGGAAGAAATCGTCATGCATCTCGCGCTCCGGGGATGTCAGTTTTTGTACTCACCGCGCAGGGTGCGGGGTCGCCGCGCCATCGTCCTTGCGGACGCCTTCATCGCACCGCACCCTGCGCTTGTCGTTGGGCAAATACGTCTACATGTTTCCGCCGCCCTCGTCGCCCGCGCAAATTCTGTGGTTTCGCAGATAAGTCCACGTCGTCGCGGCGGCCGCCGGTCCGCTCCCAAAGAATTGATGCGGCAGGGTTCGCCGCGACGGGCGGCCCCGCGTCGCCGATGCTTGCACGCATATTCAAGTCGCAACGCGGCCGCGTGCGGCGCATAGCGCCGGTTGCGCGTGACGGCTCGCGCCGTTAATGCCGCCCGCTTCCGCGGATTGTCGTGGAGGGCGCCGGAGCTGGACTTGTCGCAACCCATCGCCATGCCGAAATCGTCCGTCCGGCTGTGGGACCGGCCGCTGCTGCTGATGACGGCGACCTCGCTGATCTGGGCCGGCCATTCCGTGATCGGCAAGCTCGCGGTCGGCGAAATCCCGCCGATGACGCTGACCTTCCTGCGCTGGACCTTCGCGCTCGGCCCGATCTGGTTCGCCGCGCGCCATCATATCGCCGCCGATCTGCCGGAACTGCGCCGCCGCTGGTTCTACATCGTGTGCCTGGGCGCGTTCGGCTACACCGCGTTTAACGCGTTGTTCTATGTCTCGGCCCATTACACCGGCGCGTTGCACATGTCGCTGATCCAGGCCTGCATCCCGGCGCTGGTGCTGATCGGCGCCGCGCTCGGCTTCGGGGCGCGGCCGACCTGGATGCAGACGGCGGGGGCGGCGGCGACGATGGCCGGCGTCGCCACCATCGCCTCGGAGGGCGATTTCGCCAAGCTCGCCAAGCTCGAAGTCAATTTCGGCGACCTGCTGATGTTGTTCGCTTGCCTGTTCTACGCCTATTACGCGCTGGCGCTGCGCTATCGCCCGCGCGTGTCGTCGATCAGCTTTCTCGCCGCGATGGCTTCGGCCGCCTTCGTCACCTCGATTCCGCCGTTCCTGTGGGAGGTCTGGCGCGATGGCTTCGTCTTTCCGACCGCGAAGGGTTTCGCCGTGCTGTTCTACGCGGCGCTCGGACCCGCGTTCAGTTCGCAATTGTTCTTCATGCGCGGGGTGCAACTGATCGGCGCCGGGCGCGCCGGCGTGTTCGTCAATCTGGTGCCGATCTTCGGCGCCTTCCTCGCCGTCGTGTTGCTGGGGGAACCGCTGGCGACCTATCATCTCATCGCGCTGGCGCTGGTGATCGGCGGCATCGCGTTGGCCCAGCGCGGCCGGATGACCGAATCCAGATCCTAAACCCTTGGAAAGACACGCAGGCGAGGAACCGACATGAGCGAGTGGATCAAACTGACGGCGTCCGACGGCTTTGAACTGTCGGCCTGGCGCGCCACGCCGAAGGGGACGTCGAAAGGCGGCCTCGTGGTCATTCAGGAGATTTTCGGCGTCAACCACCACATCCGCGCCGTTGCCGACCGGTTCGCCGCCGCCGGCTATCTCGCGATCGCCCCGGCGATGTTCGACCGCGTCGAGCGCGGCGTCGACATCGGCTACGATCAGGCCGCCCGCACGAAAGGCATGGGGATCGCCGGCAAAATGGACCGCGAAAAGGCGATGCTCGACATCGCCGCCGCGATTCCCGGCGCCAGCATCGCGGGCAAGGTCGGCGTCGTCGGCTTCTGCATGGGCGGCTCCTACGCCTGGGGCGCGGCGGCGCGGCTGCCTGGCCTGTCCGCCGCGGTCGGCTATTACGGCGGCAACATCATCGCGATGAAGGATCTGGCGCCGAGAATTCCCACGATGCTGCATTTCGGCGAGAAGGACGAGCACATCCCGGTCGCCGGCGTGCGCGACGTCGGCGCGCGCCATCCCGACGTGCCGATCTATATCTACGCCGCCGGCCACGGGTTCAGTTGCGACGAGCGCGAAAGCTACGACGCGCCGAGCGCCGCGCTCGCCTGGGACCGCACGCTCGCCTTCTTCGCCGAGCGCCTCGGCTAGGGCGGGTTTGGGAATTCGGGCGCGATTACGCGCTTTGATCTGCGCGCGCGACGGGGTAATGTGCCGGGATGTATTCTGCACTTACCCAGCAAATCCGCGTCACCGTGCGTCCGGAATTCTCGACCGAGCAGTCTGAGCCGAGCGACGACAGCTATTTCTGGGTCTACACCGTAGAGATCGCCAACCAGGGCGAAAAGTCGGTGCGCCTGCTGCACCGGCATTGGCGCATCACCGACGCGCTCGGCCATCTCGAAACCGTCGACGGTCCCGGCGTGGTCGGCGAGCAGCCGACCATCGCGCCCGGCCAGGCGTTTCGCTATTCCTCGGGTTGCCCGCTGAAGACGCCGAGCGGCTTCATGACGGGCAGCTACGACATGATCGACGAAGCGGGGCAGAGCTTCGAGGTCGAGATTCCCGCCTTCTCGCTCGACAGCCCGTTCCTGCGCCGCGTGCTGAACTGAGCCCGCGGCCTCACTTGTCCGTCTTCTCCGGCGCCTTCAGGAACGAGCCGAGCACCGCCGCCGGCCCTTCCAGCCCGCCGCCGGCGACATAGACCTGCGGCAGCCTGAGGTTCGACACCAGTTCTGGATGCGCGGCGAGCAATTCGAGCATCAGCTTCAGCGCTTGTAGCCGCAGCACGCTGTCGGTTCCCAGCACATTGGCCTGCGCGGTCTGGCCGGCGGCCTGTTCTTCCAGGAACAACCGTTCGGCGTGGCCCTCGGCCTGCCGGCGCTCCTGCGCGAGTTGCGCGGTCTTGACGGAAATCTGCGCCGCGACCAGGTCTTTCTGGCGATCGGCGGTGGCGCGCGCTTGCTCGGTCTGCTGGCGCTGCTCCTGGGCGATCTGCTCCTGGATATAGGCGGCGCGCAATTGCCCGGCGAGTTGCTCGCGCTGGCGGGCGAGCAGCAATTCCGGCGGAATGGCGCTTTCGCCGAGCCGGATTTCCTTAATGTCGACCCCGGCCCGCCTGCCGTCGATCTGCGCCCGCTCCAGGATCGCCTGCTCCAGCGCCGCCCGGTTCTCGATCGTATCGAGCACCCGGGTCGGCCGCGTCGCCATCTTGGTCGAGCCGTCGGCCTGCGTTTCGGGCACGGTGACCGAACCGCCGAAGACGTTGCGCACCAGGCTGCGGATCGAGGGCACGACGATGCGCTGATCGACTTCCTTCTGCCCGCCGACGGCGGCGACCACGATCGGCGCGTTCTCCGGCGTGATCTGCACGATGGCGCGCAACTCCTGCGGAATTTCCCAACCCTCGACCTTGGTGTTGATGGCGCTGTCGGCGGCGTCGGGCGGCACGTGGAAACTCGCGGAGCGCTCCGACTGCTGGAAATCGCCTTTGTCGTCCACTTTGAGGTCGATATAGCGGCGGGTGAAGCCGCCTTTGAACTCCAGTGTGGTGACGCGGGTCGACACCAGCGTCACGTCATAGGCGTCGCGGTTGAGGTAATAGTCGTTGGGCGGCAGCGAGGTCTCCCACACGCCCTTGCAGTTCCTGGTCACCAGTTCGGCCGCCAGCCCGCCGCTGTCGGTGGTGGCGGTGCGGGCGTGGCAATCGACGCCCTTGATCTGCACCGAGGAGCGCACCACGCCGACCGAGCCGGCCGGCACGCGGGTGATCGAAGTGTCGAGCGGCGAGGATTCGCGCGTCTTGCCGCGTAGATCGTAGACGTCGTCGTCGCTGTTGACGACGTCTTTCCCGTTCTTGATGTAGCCAATCCGCACCTGGAACAGCGCGAGATTGAGCGGATAGACGCCTGGCTTCAGGATCGACAGTTGCAGCCCCTTCTGGCCGCCGTGGGTCATGAAATATTCGGCGTCGAGAAATTTCTGTTGGGCCTCGTCGGGCCAGGAATCGGCCATAATCTGTCCCGCCGCCAGCGCTTCGCCGTCGCTGGCGACGATGCGGCCGTAGAACCCGTTGGGAACGACGACGATCGGCTCGAGATCAATCTGGTTCAGCACGTTGTAGAAGATCGAGATGCGGAACGTGCCCGGCGGGATGATGTCGGCCTGATAGCCGGTCTCGCCATGCGTCGCGATCAGATGGCCGGGGCTCAGGTTGGATAGGCCGTAAATCTTGCGCACGATCCCGACCTTGTCGGCGGGAATGGTGATGATGCTGGTCGCCAGCACCTCGTAGAGCGCCACCAGCGCGAAAGCGAACCGCAGCGCCACGACCGCCGCTGCCCGGCGCCATCCCGTCAGCGAGTCGGGCAGCACCCGCGGCGCGAATACGATCGCCGCGAAGGCGGCGAATGCGACGGCCATTCCGACCATGACCATTCCCCCCGAGTCGCGCGACTGTATCGTGGTTTACGGAATGACCAAAGCGTGGCCGCGCCTTAAACAAAAACGGCGCCCGCGAGGGGCGCCGTCGAGCGGGGGAGAGGCGCGCTCAGTACTTGCGCACCAGCGGCATGTTGGGCGCCGGCATGTCGTTGTCGAGATAATAGCGCAGACCAATGCGGAAATCGTTGGACGAGAGGTTGCGCGAGGCGAGCGCGAAGCCCCCGCCGCAGTTGGGCGCGCTGAAGCTGCCGACATTGCCGTTGCCGCTGAGGCACTGGCTCGCGCCGGAATTGAACTTGCCGTAGCTGAGATAGCGATAGCCGAGTTCGAGTTTGAGATTGCGCGCGACCGACATGTCGAAGCCGGCCATCAGCGCCCAGGCGAGATTAGCCTTGGTGCCGTTGCCGAACACGCCGCCCGACGGCGAGGAGCCCATGCCGCCGTTGGAGATCACGCCATTGTCCTGACCGCCGTAGAAGTGGTTGAACGAGACGCCGACGCCGGCCCCAACGAACGGGGTGATGCCGTACCAGGTGCCAAGATCGACGTAGCCGTTGACCATGCCGAGCAGGCTGGAGACATGGCCTTTGTAGAAATCGGCGGCCTGATAGCCGGCAAAGGGCCCGCTGGTGACGTTCAGCACTTCGAGGCCGGAAAATTCCGAACCGCCGCGCAACTCGCCGGTGACGTCGGCGCGGAACCAGGGGTTGATCTGATAGCCGACGCCGATGTCGAACAGCGCCGCTTCGGACAGCGCGTTATTGTACCAATTGTCGTTGGCTTGGCCGGCGGTGAACGAGTTCAGCGGGTTCGGCGTCGTCTCGGCGCCGACCGAATTGTTGAAGCCTATGCCGGTGTCGCCGCGCAGATACCAGCCGCCCATATCGGCGGCCATCGGCGGCGGCGGCTCCATCGGCGGCGGCGGCGGCAGCAAATCCGCGGCGGCGGCCACGCTGGAGAGCGCGACGACCGCGACGGCGCTCAAGGCGAAGGCCCTGAAATCGACCATGACAAGTCCCCCGGTTTACGCGCGACGGCCAACGGCCAGCGCCATGAATCATCGGGGTCAACTTGCCATGCCTTCCTTAATGCCGACTTAACCCTAAAAGTTGAGATTAACAGAAGCTTACCACGACATGTCTATCATCTGCGGCAAACCTTGCGGCGCCCGGCCTTCAGGGAGCCGCAGGCGCAAAATCCTGCAAGCGCCGTTTCTGGCGCCCCTGCGCGTCAAAATTCTCGGCGTCGAGCCAGCCCTCGAACGCGGCGCGGCGCGCTGGCCACTCGCGATCCAGCATCGAGAACCAGGCGGTGTCGCGGCTGCGCGATTTGACGATCATGTGCTGGCGGAACACGCCCTCGAACGCAAAACCCAGCCGCAACGCGGCGCGGCGCGAGGGCGCGTTGCGATCATTGCATTTCCATTCGTAGCGGCGATAGCCAAGCTCGTCGAACACGTAGCGCGCGAACAGGAACTGCGCTTCCGTCGAGGCGGCGATGGCTTGCAGCAGCGGCGTGTACATGATGCCGCCGACCTCGATGACGCGGTTGGCGGGATCGATCCGCATCAGGCTCTGATAGCCGACCGGACGGCCGTCGCGGTTGTCGAGCACGGCGAAATACAGCGGATCGGCGGCCTTCGCTTTCGCCTCCACATCGGCGGTGAAGGCTTCGAGGCTGTCGAACGGCCCATTGAACAGATAGGTCCACAATTGGTCGCGGCCCGGCCCGTGCGAGGCGGCGTAAAGCGGCGCTGCGTGCTCGGGCGAAAGGGGGACGAGCGTGACCGCCCGGCCTTTGAGCGTAACGCGCTCCGGGCGCGGCGCGGCGCGGGCTTCGATGCGCGGCCCGAGCGCGTGGTCGTTGTGGTCTTCGCTCATCGGCTGTTCCCTCGTGATGGCGCGGGCGAGCCTTCATGGTTTCGGCGCTCCGCGCAAGCCCGCTATTGCGGCTTGCCGTCGTAGGCGGCGCGCGCGCTGACGACCTCGCCGATATGCGCATCCGCCCAGCGAGCGATCGCGGCCTGGGCCTGCGCCAGCGTAAGGCCGAGCGGCGTGATCGCGTATTCGACGGTGACCGGCACGGTCGGGAATGCGGTGCGGGTGACGAAGCCGTTTCGTTCGAGGTCTTTCAGCGTCTTCGACAGCATTTTTTGCGACAGGCCCTCGACGGCGCGGCGCA
>JAGWRL010000013.1 GCA_028876585.1 Pseudomonadota bacterium
GCGCGCTTTCGCAGAAGAGGCCGGCGCAGGCCGAGACCGCATCATCGTTCTCTTGATAGACAACGCCGGTTGGCATGGGCCGGCGAACCTCAACGTTCCCGACGGCGTCCGCCTCGTCTTCCTGCCGCCCTACATGCCTGAACTTCAACCGGTCGAGACGCTCTGGGAACTCGTCGACGAGCCTATCGTCAACCAACAAATCCCCGACCTCGAAACCCTCGACGACATCATCAGTCGTGGATGCAGAGCCCTCGCCGAAGATCGGCCCACACTAAAATCGCAAACCGGGTTCAACTGGTGGCCCAAAATCGCGAATACGAACTGATCACCCGAAAACCGTATGACACACGACCGATAGAAGCGCCCAGCCGAACTGTCGCCGAAAAAACCACCTTGCCAAATCGGGGGCATCCATACACGCCCCGGTTTACGTACTCGTTCACGGTGCGTGGCCGGAGCGCAACCCCGCTATAGCTCGAGTGAGGTCCGCCGCTTGGTTGCGGGGGCTCGCAACCATCGAACGACGCGGAAATCGATCCTGGACCTGTCGCTCTTGATGCCCCCGCAACCGAGGGGAGGCGAAACGAACTCGATCCGGGGGTAGACCAGCGTCGCTGGCAATAGCGGTCACGAGGGCCAGACTTGGGTCGGCGCGCCTCGACGCGAAGAAGGACGTCGCCGGCCGGATTCCTTGGATCGCGTCGATCGAGACGTCGGTCCTTCGAATTACAAAGATCGCCGGCAACATTGGGGGCGGCAGGGCGTTGTGCATGGACACGTGGCCCCAGGAGCCGCCATGACCAAACATATGCCGGAAGCGCCGGTGGCGAACCGCAGCGCCAAGGGCCCCGGCGACCGCCATGAGGCCCCAAGCGACACCGCGCCCGCGAAGCACCCCGGCGATGTCCACGAGACGGAAAATGACACGCCTGAGGAAAGCCTCCCTCCCGACGACGACGAAAACTAGCGGCTCAGCCGATCGCCTTGATCGAATCTGGACCTCGCCAGCGCGCCGGCGACGGCTGGCAGCTCTGGAACAACATGTCGCGGGCTCTTCTTCAAACTGTGTGATGGCCGCGATCATTGTGGACTTTTAGCGCTTGGAAAACACATCAGCATTCGGCACAGGGCGTCCTGAAACAATATGCACCTCCAATCGCCAGGAGGCGCACCCGAATTTGCCGGGCGTTGTCAATTTCATACCGCCAGCTCGGCGTTTCATATCATCACAGAGAGCGAGGAAGACCCTCGAAATCCAGAAACGAGTTTCGAGAGTCGCGCAGCTTAGGATTTGATCGACCTGACCGCTTTTCGCGGCCGCGGAGTCAGTCCTCCGGCGAGCGCCAGCACGCAGATGATGGCGACGCCCTCGACGACGTCCTGGGCGCCGGGCGGAAGTTTGGCGATCTGCATCGTCGTAACGATCAGCACGAGCAGCACGCTGCCAAACAGCGTGCCGAGCGCTGTCGGCGCCCCGCCAAAGATCAGGGTGCCGCCGAGCACGACGGCGCCCAGCGATTGCAGAAGGAAGGGCTGCCCCATCTCCAGGAAGGCGCCGCCGACATAGGCGCCGAGCAGCAATCCCGTGAAAGCTGCGAGGGTTGAGGAGGCGAGGAAGGCGACCGCCGCGACACGAAGAGTCTTGACTCCGGCAAGACGGGCGGCGATCGCGTTCTGACCGGTGGCCGAAAGGGTTCGCCCGTAAGCGGTCCTGTTGAGCACGAGCGAAGCCGATCCCACGACGATCAACGCGACGAAGCCCATGATCGGAACGCCCGAGACGCGCGCGGTCGCGACGAGCCGCAACGTCGGGGCGACGGTGAAGCCGGGGATCGCGCGGTTGGCGAGCAGCGAAGTGGTCGCCAAAATATAGCCCGTTGCGAGCGTGGCGATGATCGCCGGGATGCGGGCGAGCAGCACCAGAGCGCCGTTCACGGCGCCGACGATGAGCCCCAGCGCTAGCGTCGCCGCGAGGCCGAGAAACAAACGATCGTCATGGCCGCCCATCACGATCAGCGCGAGGAAGGCGCTCAACGTCATCACGCTGGCGATGGAGAGATCGATATTGCCGCCGCCTGTCGAGACGACCGCCATCTGGCCGACGGCCACGAGCGCAAGAAAGGAACTGGAGACCGCTACGCCGGAGAGACTGCTGAAGCTCAGTTGGTTGGTCAGCGCCGCAAGAATTCCCCACAGCAGTACGACGCCGAGGAATGACCAGATCCAGCGATTGCGCGCGGTCCAGTCCGCGAGAGGAACGCTTCTCACGCGTCTCTCCTCCCCCGGTTCGCCGCGCTCCTGAGAACGAGCATGCCCAACAACAGCAACCCCTGCACGGCCGCGTTATAGTCGGGGCTGACGTTGAGCATGCCGAGCAGCGCCCCTATCAACGACAGCGTGACCGAACCTGCGACGACGCCGAGCGGCGATATGTAGCCTCCTGCGAGCGCGCACCCGCCGATGACGATGGAGGCGACCGAAAGCAACGTGTAACCGCCTCCCGCGTTGTAGTCGCTGGCGGTGTTGATCGCAGTGAGCGACAAGCCCGCCAGCGCCGCGAACACGCCAGCGAGAAAATAACGCAGCGCCGCATATTTCGACGCCGACCATCCCGCCCGCGCCATCGCCGTGGAATTGCCGCCGAAGGCGCGCAGCGCGACGCCGAGCGGGGTGGCGTTGAGCAGATAGGCGGCTGCGGCGATCAGGACGAGCACGATCCCAGCCGTCGGCGCGCCGGGGATCGACCAGCCGATGGCCGCCGTCAACCAGCCAGGGGAAGACCCGCCGGGCGTGGGTTGCATCGTGTAGGCGAGGCCGCTCCAGATGAAGGACGCGCCGAGCGTGACGACAATCGCGGGGATTTTGCGAATCTGGATCAGGGCGCCGAGCGCGGCGTAGGCCAAGGGGCCGGCGACGAGCGCCAAAAGTCCGGCGCCGAGCGAATCGACGAGCCATGTGGCGCTGACGACGTTGATCAACCCGGCGAAGGCGCCGACGCCAAGATCGATTTCGCTGCCGCCGACGACGAACATCTGCGCCAGCGACACCAGCGCGACGGGCACGGCCGGCCAAAAAAGCAGATCGAGCCCGAACACCGAGGCGATTCTGGAGTTTTGGCTCAACATGACGGCCAGCACCGCCGCCAGGCTGAGGAAGGGCGCAGCTTCGATCAGCAGCATCGACCAACCGCCGGCGCGCTTTTGGCCAAGCGCCGAGGGGCGTTCCGACGCGGCGCGGAACGAGGCTTCGACGATAGCCTGCTCGGAGATTTCGTCGCCGACCAACTCCGCGACAATTCCGCCGCCGGCGAACACGAACACGCGGTCGCATTCGAGGAACTCGACGTCCTCCGTTGAGTGCCAGACGATCAACCGGCCCGAGCGAGCGATCTCCGCGGTTAGATTGTAGAAATCGCGCTTAGCCGCGACATCGACGCCACGGGTCGGATCGTCGAGCAGGATGATCGGCGCATCCGCGACGAGGGCGCGGGCCACCAGCGCTTTCTGCTGGTTTCCCCCGCTGAGATCCAGCATGCCTGACCTCAGGCGAGCGACGTCCAACCGCAACCGCTCCGCCGATGGCGCCGCTGCGCTTCGCTCGTCCGCCTGCGAAAGAAACGCAAACATCGGCATGACCGCGATGCGGCTGAGACCGATATTGGCGAGCACGCTCCACAGCGGAAACACGCCCTCGCGCAAGCGGTCGCCGGAAACGAAGCTGGCGGCGCCGCGCCTTTCGACCGCAGCGTTCCGGCCGCCGCTCGCTCCGATAAAAATGGCATGCAGCAATTCCTTTTGCCCGCTGCCTTCAAGCCCCGCGAAGCCGACGATTTCGCTTTCGTGTAGTTCGACGGCGCGGCCTAGCGGCGCGACAATTTCGCCCTCGATGCGAACCCGCACGGGCGAGGACGCGAGGTCGGGCGCGGCGCGCAGCGAAGCGGGCAGGGCCGCCGCTTCTCCGCCCATCATGCGTACAAGGTCAGAGACCGCGGTTTGTTTGGCGCCGCCGTGCCAGACGAGACGGCCGTTGCGCATGACCGCGATCCGCTCGGCGACATCCATGATCTCGAACAGCTTGTGGCTGATGAAAATGAAGGAGACGCCCTTGTCCGCCCGGCTCTGGATATAGCCGCGCAATTGCTGGCTTCGCTCCGGCCCCAGCGAGGAGGTCGGCTCATCCAGGATGATCAGCTTGACGTTCGGCGTCGCCGCCGCGCGCGCGATCTCCACCATCTGGCGCTGGCCGATGGGCAACGCGCTCAACGGCCGGTCAACCTCGATGGAATTGCCGGGAAATACCGCGTCGAGCGCGGCGCGCGCGCGGCGCCGGTAGGCGGAACGCCAGCCCGGCGCCCACGATGCGGCCTCAGGCGTCTCCAGAAAGAAATTTTCCGCCACCGTCAGATTGGCGCACAGCGACAGTTCCTGATGAACGATGCGGATGCCGATGGCCTGCGCGTCGGCCGCGCTGTAAAATTCAAATTCGAGTGAGCGGCCCGCGAATTCGAGTTGGCCTTCGTCGGGTCTCGTTACGCCGCAAAGCACGCGCATGAGCGTGCTCTTGCCGGCGCCATTGCCGCCGACGAGGCCCAGCACTTCGCCGCGACCAATCGCCAGGCTGATGTCGGCGTTGGCCGTCGTCGAGCCGAAAGATTTGCTGACGCCGCGCAGCGTCACCAGCGTGTCGCCGGAGATCGCACCGGCGACGAGATAGGGGCGATGGGCGACCGTCATGTCAACGATGGAGTTCTCTGGCCTTGAACGCAGCAAACTTCCCGCTTCGCGGTTCGTGACGCAAGGGGCGTTGCGCCCCTTGCGTCGTGTTCAAACTATTTCTTGCCCAGCAGGTTCTTGGCGACCCAATCTTCCGAATAGGACGGGCTGACGATCATGCCCGAGGGCAGGTTGGCGAAGTCCTTGAGATTGTCTTGCGTGACCGTCGCCACCGGCATGATCATCAGCTTGGGCGCCTCGGCGCCCTTGACCAGCGCGAGACTCAACCAGAACGCCGCGCCGCCGATGCCCGGCGTCGTGTTCATCGAAATGGTCGTGTAGCCGCTTGCGCTTTTGGCCGACCACCATTTGATGAAATCGGTGCTGCCGCCGCCCTCGATGATCGGCGGCTTGTCCTTGTAGTCGCCGCCGAACTGATCGAACGCCTGCGCGATGCCAAAATCGTCGCTGCCGCCCTGGCCGAGCACTGCATCGACATGAGGCAGGCTCGGCAGCACGTTGGCGATGGCCGATTGCGCGACCGAGGCGGTCGCTTGCCCATAGACAGTCGCCACCACCTTGATGTCAGGAAATTTCTTCAACGCGGCTTCCTGGGCGTTGAACATGTCGTTGTCAGGCGCCGAGCCCTTGACGCCGCGCACCTGAAGCACATTGCCCTTGCCGCCGAGCTGGTTGAAGACCCACTCGGCCTCTTGCTGCTTGTAGCCCTTGAAGTCGAAGTTCAATTGGTAATTGCAAGGCGCGGAGGCCACGGAATCGAAAGTGACGACCTTGATGCCGGCCTTGCAGGCCTTTTCAATCGTACCATTGACGGCGGTTTCGGACGCGGCGTCGATGGCGATGGCGTCCACGCCTTTCAGGATGAGTTCGGCGAGTTGGCTGTTCTGCTGCGCCACGCTGCCGTCGCCGTTGAGCACGACATAATCCGCGATCTTGCCCGCCGCCTTGGCTTCTTTGGCGGAGGCCTCGAAGGCTTCGACCATCTGATGGCGCCAGGTGTTGCCGTAATAGGCGTTGGAAAGCGCGATCACCGGCTTGTCCGCCGACGCGCTCGCGGGCGCCGCCAAGGCGGCGACCATGGGAACGGCGGCCAGACCCGCCAGCAAAGACGCCAGACTCACCCTCATCGCGATTCTCCCTGAAAACCCCGCTGTTGATCGCGGCGACAATTTATGGCACGCCTGTTGACATGCTGCAAGTCATGTCATTATACCAATTTCAAGAAATTGACGGGAGGATGGAGCCGGTGACAGCGATCGCACTCTTCGGAGCGGGCGGGAAAATGGGCTATCGCCTCGCCAAGAACCTGAAAGGTTCACGTTTTCAGGTCCGTCATGTCGAGGTCGCGGAGGCGGGCAAAGCGCGTCTGAAGAAAGACCTCGGCCTCGATTGCGTCTCGTCGGAGGAGGCGCTGAACGGCGCCGATGTGGTCATCCTCGCGGTTCCCGACACCCACATCGGCAAGGTCGCGGCGGGACTCGGCGACAGGCTGAAAGCCGGCATGATGGTGATCGCGCTCGACGCGGCGGCCCCGTTCGCGGGCCATCTGCCCGCGCGCCCCGATCTCACCTATTTTGTCACCCACCCCTGCCATCCCCCGATCTTCAACGACGAGACCGAGATGGCCGCCAAGCGCGATCATTTCGGCGGAATCTTCGCCAAACAGCACATCGTCAGCGCGCTGATGCAGGGCCCCGAGAGCGCGTTCGCGCTCGGCGAGGAGATCGCCAAGGTGATCTGGGCGCCGGTGATGCGCTCGCACCGCGTCACCGTCGAGCAGATGGCGCTGCTGGAGCCGGGCCTCTCCGAGACCGTCGCGGCGACGCTGTTGGTGGTGATGCGCGAGGCGATGGACGAGGTGGTGGCGCGCGGCGTGCCGAAAGAGGCGGCGCGCGACTTCCTGCTCGGACACATGAACGTGCTCGGCGCCGTCATCTTCGGCGAGGTCGAGGGCGTGTTCTCGGACGCCTGCAACAAGGCGATCGAGTTCGGCAAACCGGCGCTGATGCGGCCGGACTGGAAGAAAGTCTTCGAACCTCAGGAAATCGCCGACAGCATCAAGCGCATCACCTGAGCGTTCGAGTTCAAGCAAGCGCGGGGGCAGCCTGCGCGTCATGAGGAGGAAACTATGCGTTTGAAGACAATCTTGCTGGGCGCCGCCGTGGTCTTTGGCGCTGTGGGGAGCGCCTCGGCGGCCGATCTCATCGCCATCATCACGCCCTCGCACGACAATCCGTTCTTCAAGGCGGAAGCCGAAGGCGCGGAGGCGAAAGCCAAGGCGCTGGGCTACGAGGTATTGTCGCTCGTCCACGACGACGACGCCAACAAGCAATCGCAGCTTTTCGACACCGCCATCGCGCGCGGCGCCAAGGCGATCATTCTCGACAACGCGGGCGCCGACGCGACCGTCGCCGCCGTGCAGAAGGCCAAGGCGGCGGGCATTCCCTCCTTCCTGATCGACCGCGAAATCAACGCCAGCGGCGTGGCGATCGCGCAGATCGTCTCCAACAATTATCAGGGCGCCCAGCTCGGCGCGCAGGAGTTCGTCAAGCTGATGGGCGAGAAGGGCGCTTACGCGGAGCTGGTCGGCAAGGAATCCGACACCAACGCCGGCATCCGCTCCAAGGGCTATCACGACGTCATCGCCGAATATCCGGAGTTGAAGAGCGTCGCCCGGCAATCGGCAAACTGGAGCCAGACGGAAGCCTATTCCAAGATGGAGACGATCCTTCAGGCCAATCCTGGCATCAAGGGCGTCATTTCCGGCAACGACACGATGGCGATGGGGGCCATCGCGGCGCTCGCCGCCGCCAACCGCAAGGACGTGATCGTCGTCGGCTTCGACGGCTCCAACGACGTGCGCGACTCCATCCTCGCGGGCGGCATCAAGGCGACCGTGCTTCAGCCCGCCTATCAGGAGGCGCAGGTCGCCGTCGAACAGGCGGACGCCTACGTCAAATCCAAGAAATCCCCCGCGCAGGAAAAGCAGTTGATGGACTGCGTGCTGATCACCGGCGCCAACGCCGCTAAGCTCGAGACCTTCGCGATCAAGTGAGCATGGCGGGATCGCGGCGGCTCGCCGCCGCGATCCAGTTCTCGTGACGGAGATGATTTTGAACCGACGTCGTCTGTTGGCGGCTCTCCCCGCTTTGTCCCTCGGCGTCGGGCTCGCGGGCTGCACTTTCGTCGCGACGCCGAAGAAACCGCTCGCGGGCGCGGACGAAGGCGGGTTCGATCCGAATGCGATGGTGGACGCGATCTGGGATACGAAGGTGCTTGCCTATCTGAAAGCCAAGGCGGCGCCGCTCCCCGAAGTCATGACGGCGATCCAGGCCAACGCCGACAAGGCGGGCCAAAGGTTCGGCCACCGCGCCAAAGAGGGCAATCAACCCTGGACCTACATCGTCCGGATCGACGGCCCGGTGGTCGCCGCCGAGACGGCTTCGCGCGCGGCGACGATCACGGTCGACGACGGCGCCAAGGCGCTCGTCCAGATCGGCCCGGCCATGCGCGGCACGGCGCTGCGCGATTCCCTCGACTTCGTCTCGTTCAATGACTTCAAGAACCAGATCGATTTCGCCCAATACGGCAAGGCGTTCAACCAGCACGTCCTTCGCGCGGTCCTCGCCAATCTGCCTCGCGACTCCCTGATCGGCCGCAAGGCGAGCGTGCTGGGCGCCTTCACCTTCGAGGGCGGCGACCAGCCGCCGCTCGTGGCCCCCGCCGAGATCACGCTGGGTCCGGCCTCGTGACGGCGCCCGACACCGACGTCGTCCTCAGGCTGGAGGCGATCACCAAAGTCTATTCGGGGACTGTGGCGGTCAGACATGCCGATTTCGAGGTGCGGCGCGGCGCCGTCAACGTGCTCGTCGGCGAAAACGGCGCCGGCAAGTCGACGCTTATGAAGATCATCGCGGGCGTCGAGCGCCCGACGTCGGGCCGCATCGTGCTGGACGGGCAGCCGATTGAATTCGCCGGCGCGGCGGATGCGGCGCGGCACGGCGTCGCCATCGTGTTTCAGGAATTGAACCTGTTCGGCAACCTCTCCGTGGCCGAGAACATTTTTGCGGGCCGGGAACTGACGCGCGGCCTGCTCGGCGTCGATCACGCTCAGCAGGAGCGGCGCGCCGGCGAGCTGCTGGCGCGGCTGGAGGCGGGCGTCGAACCCGGCGCGATTGTGGAAGACCTGCGTATCGGCCAGCAGCAACTCGTCGAAATCGCCAAGGCGGTCTCGCTGGACGCGCGCATCCTGATCCTCGACGAACCGACCTCCGCGCTGAGCGGCTCCGAGGTGGAGATCCTGTTCCGCATCATCGGCGACCTGAAGGCGCGCGGCGTCGCCATCGTCTATATCTCACACCGCCTCGAAGAACTCATCCGCATCGGCGATTTCATCACCGTGCTGCGCGATGGCCGCGTCACGGGCCGCGAACGCGTGGCCGACGTCGATGTCGGCTGGATCGTGCGGCAGATGATCGGCTCGGCGTCGAAGGATTTCGCCAAGACGCAGGACCATGCGTTTGGCGAGGAGGCGTTCAGGTCGGAGGAGGTCTGCCTGCCCCGGTTGACCGGCGGTTATGAGGTCGATCACGTCTCGCTCTGCGTCCGCAAGGGCGAGATTCTTGGCATTTACGGTCTGATGGGCGCCGGGCGCAGCGAGTTCTTCGATTGCGTGATGGCGCGGCGCCCACATGCGACGGGCCGGGTCTATATCGACGGTCAGTTGGTCACCGAGCGCGACGTGACGGGGCGCATCCGGCGCGGCCTCGCGCTGATCCCTGAGGACCGGCAACGCGAGGGGCTCGTCTCCCTCCTTTCGGTCGCCGCCAATCTGACGATGGCGAGCCTGCACAAATTCCTGATCGGCTTCCACATCTCGGGCGCGCATGAGCGCAAGGCGGTCAGCGCCGGCATCCGCGATCTCTCGATCAAGGTCGCCGATCCCGCGCAGGAGGTTTCCTCGCTGTCGGGCGGCAACCAGCAAAAAGTCGTGATCGGCAAGGCGCTGATGACCAATCCCAAGGTTCTGCTGATGGACGAGCCGAGCCGGGGCATCGACGTCGGCGCCAAGGCGGAGGTGTTTCGCACGATGCGACGGCTCGCCGCCGAGGGGCTCGGCATCATCTTCGCGACCTCCGATCTCGACGAGGTGATGGCGCTCAGCGACCGCATCGCCGTCATGAGCAACGGACGGGTGACGGCTTTGCTTGAACGAAGCGACGCGACTGAGGCGGCACTGGTCGCCGCCTCGGCGCTAGGGCACGGGCGCAAGGGCGCGCTCACGGAGACGCGAGTATGACGACGGCGCAACCCGCGATGCGTCAAGGCGCCGCCCGCTCGGGCTCGTTGGCGCTCAACCTGATGAAGCTGCGCACCTTCATCGCGCTGTTCGCCGTGCTGGCGTTCTTCTCGCTCACCGCGCCGAACTTTCTGTCGGCCGCCAACCTCATCTTGATGTCGAAGCACGTCGCGCTCAACGCGTTCCTTGCGATGGGCATGACGTTCGTGATCGTCACCGGCGGCATCGATCTCTCTGTCGGCTCCATCGTCGGCCTCTGCGCGATGACGGCGGGCGGGCTGATCCTCAACGGGCTCGATCTGCACTTTGGTTACACTGTCTATTTCAACGTGTTCGAAATCATAGGGATCACGCTTGGCGTCGGCCTCCTCGTCGGCGCCCTCAACGGATTCCTGATCACACGGCTCAATGTGGCGCCGTTCATTGCGACACTGGGCACGCTCTATATCGCGCGCGGCTTTGCGCTGCTCTCGTCCGACGGGGCGACATTTCCCAACCTCGTCGGCAAGCCGGAGTTCGGCAGCACCGGCTACGGCTATCTCGGCGCCGGCCGGTTGCTCGGCCTGCCCGTGGTCATCTGGCTGCTGATCGTCGTCGCGCTCGCCGCCGCCTATTTCGCGCGCTTCACGCCGCTGGGACGACAAGTGTTCGCGGTCGGCGGCAACGAGCGCGCCGCCGCGCTCTCAGGCATCCGCGTGGCGCGCGTAAAGATGTTCGTCTATATGTTCTCAGGCTTTTGCGCGGCTATCGTCGGCCTCGTCGTCTCCTCCGAACTGATGGCCTCGCATCCCGCAACCGGCGAAAGTTTTGAACTCAACGCCATCGCCGCCGCCGTGCTCGGGGGCACCTCGATGTCGGGTGGGCGCGGCACGATTGGCGGCACGATCGTCGGCGCCTTCGTCATCGGCATTCTTTCCGACGGCCTCGTGATGATGGGCGTCAGCTCGTTCTGGCAGATGGTCATCAAGGGTCTCGTCATCATCGTCGCCGTCGTCGTCGATCAGGCGCAGCGGCGGTTGCAACAACGGGTCGCCCTTCGGCAAATGGCGCGGGATTGAGCATGAAGACGTTTCGCGGCGCGCTGATCGGTTGCGGCTTCTTCTCGATCAATCATCTCCACGGCTGGCGAGGCGTCGAGGGCGCCTCGATCACAGCGATCTGCGACCGCGACCCCGCGCGCCTTGCGTTGGTCGGCGACCAGTTCGGCGTCGAGCGCCGCTATGCCGACGTTGAAGAGATGCTGGCGCGCGAGACGCTCGACTTCGTCGACATCGCCACCACGGCGCCGTCGCACCGCGCGCTGGTGGAATTGGCCGCGCGCCACGGCGTCGCGGTCATTTGCCAGAAGCCGTTCGCGCTTTCGCTGGAGGACGCGCGAACTATGATCGCGGCGTGCGAAGGCGCCGGCGCGCCGCTGATGGTGCATGAGAATTTTCGCTGGCAAAGCGCCATCCGCAGCGT
This sequence comes from Pseudomonadota bacterium, assembly GCA_028876585.1. Next base: position 11,494 of record JAGWRL010000013.1, read on the forward strand.
CGCGGAGGTGATCGCGCGCGGCGAGATCGGCGAACCGTTCTGGGGCCGCGTCTCGTTCCGCTCGGCCTATGACGTGTTCAGCGGCCAGCCCTATCTGGCGAAGGGCGAGCGTTTCATCATCGAGGATCTCGGCATCCACATTCTCGACATCGCGCGCTATCTGTTTGGCGATGTCGCGACGGTGACCGCCCGCACGCGCCGTGTCAATCCCGCCATTCGCGGCGAGGACGTCGCGACGATGTTGCTCGACCACGAGAACGGCGTCACCAGCATCGTCGATTGCAGCTACGCCACCCGGCTCGAAGCCGAGCCTTTTCCTGAAACGCTGATCGAGGTCGATGGCGCGCAGGGCAGCGTGAGGCTGCTTCAGGGCTACGAACTCGCGGTGACTGGAAATGCTGGCGCCTGGCGCCGCAGCGTGGCGCCGCCGCTGCTGCCGTGGGCGTCGCGGCCATGGCACAACATTCAGGAGAGCGTGCAGGCGATCCAACGCCACTGGATCGATTGTCTGCGTGAGGGCCGCGAACCCGAGACGTCGGGACGCGACAATTTCAAGACGCTCGCGCTGGTCGAAGCCGCCTATGCGTCGGCGAAAGGCCGCGCAACGTTGCAGGTCACGCGCACATGACCGTCGCGGGCGCTTTGTCCGTCGTGTTCAGCGCCGGCAATCTCCGCAGCATCCGCTTCGGCGACGTCGAAGTCCTTCGCGCGATCGCCTATGTCGTGCGCGACGAGGACTGGGGGACCTACGCGCCCACCCTGTCCCATCTTGTTATGGATCGAGAACCCGGATCGTTCCGCGTCGCCTATGACGCAAGCCGCCAAGCGCGGGACGGAACCAGGCTCGAATTTTCCGCCGTTATCGTCGGGCGCTCCGACGGGTCGCTCCGCTTCGAGGCGGCGGCGCGGCCGAAAGGGGACTTTCGCACCAACCGCTGCGGTTTCAGCTATTTCACGGAACTCAATCGAAAGCGGCCGCCCGTTGATCTTCTGGATTTCATCACCCGCGCCACAAATCCCATCGTTCACGCGGCGGACGACCGCAGCGTCATGCAGGCGCTGAAAACGCTGCCTTGCATCACGCGTTCCGCCCGCGCCTTTATCGGCGCCGACAAGCCCTGCCGGATCGGCCCATCGACGATCGCCATGCGGCAAAACCCCTATGGCTCGCGCACATTCGACAATCCCTGCGCGCAGCGGATCGCGATGGCGAACGCCGACCCCCGCCACAACGCATTGTTCGGCGCGGCCTGGACACTGGGGTATGTAGCCGGGACAACGCAGGCGCATTTGGAAGCTCTGACGCCCGCCGCTCTGACGGGCGCCTTCGGCTTGTTCAACGACGGCGGCGCGGCGCGGCCGTTGCTTCATGTCGTGCGGGCGCCGGCCGAGTTGGCGGGATGCGAAAGGCTGGGGTTGACGACCTCGCGGCCGGACGAAGTTCACGGGTTCGTGGCCGTCACGAAGCGCGGCGCCCGCGTTGTCTGGCTCGCCAATCTAACGCCGCGCCCGTTGACAGTCGAGCTTTCCCCCGGCGGTGAACGCTCGGTTCGCAGCCTCGACGCCGAAAGCTGGATGGAGTCGAGTGAGGAACGGCCAGCCCCGAGCCGTCTGTCCGGCCGCCGCGTCGCGCTGGCGCCTGACGCGATCGTCGGGATCGAGGATCAGCCCTGGGGACCCGATTGATGGACATAGAGCGCGGCAGAACGGTCGAGATGCTTAATCATCGCCTGCTCGGCCGCGTCCGGATCGCCTGCGGCGACGCATCTGATGATCTCTTCGTGCTCGGCGAGGGTGACATTCTCCTTTCCGGTCCAGATCAGCATTTCGGTATGATAGGCCCGCAACCAGCTCAACATGGCTTCGCTGACCGCCTCGAACAGGGGATTGCCCGTGATGGCCGCGAGCTGTTTGTGAAAATGCATGTCGGCGCCTATAAAGGCGTTGGGGTCGCCGAGTTGGCTGCGCTGGCGCTCCAGCGTCTCGCGCAATGCCTCGATCTCGAGCGGCGTCGCTTTCTCCGCCGCCTCGCGCACCATGCCGCGCTCGAAAAAACGCCGCGCCGTCTTGAGATGTTCGAGCGATGCGGGCGAACTCGACAACATCACATGCGCCGCCGCATCGACCTGCTGAAAGATCGACTTCGCCGTCGGCTGACGCACCCTCGCGCGCTCGCCATGCGAAATGGTCAACAATCCCATGTTGCTGAGTTGCTGCATCGCCTCGCGGATCGCGGGCCGACCGACTCCGAAACGCTCCATCAACTCGCGCTCGGACGGCATGACGTCGCCCGGCCGAAGTTCGCCGCTCGTGATCAGCGATTTCAGTCGGTCGAACACTTCGTCCGAGAGCTTGCGTCGAACGATGGGGTCGGACGTAAAAATCATGTCGTTCTCAGGGGTGTCAGGCGTTTGAGGTCGATGTCTAGCCTTCATAACGGGATCGGAAAACTTGTCACCGCGTAGGCGGTCGGCAACTTCAAAACGGTTGGTGCGCCTTATCATATGATATAGTCATCATACCGCAAACGCGCGCGATGCCAATATCGCAATCACGCCATACGGGAAACACAGGGAGCGCCAAGTGTCCGGTTCTGTCGTTCGCGTCACTTACCGTATCGAGACCTCAGGCGAAGTCGCGGCGCTGGCCGACAAGATCGCATCCGACCAATCCACCGGCACCTTCGTGCCGACGCCCGGCGAGACGCCCGAATTGAAAGCCCGCGTCGGCGCACGCGTCGTCGCGCTGCGCGCTCTCCCGTCCCAGGCGTCGCCTTCGTTCCCCGAAACCGACCCCGGCTCTCATGGACCCTACCATCGCGGCGAGGCGGACATCGAATTTCCGCTCGAGGCGATCGGCACGGATCTGGCGGCGTTGACGACGATCGCGATCGGCGGCGTTTTCTCGATCAAGGGCTTCAACGGCATTCGCATCGTCGACATGAGGCTGCCGCGGGAATTCGCCGCGGCGCATCCGGGTCCGCAATTTGGCATTGCCGGCAGCCGCGCGCTGACCGGCGTGAAGGAGCGGCCGATCGTCGGTTCGATCGTCAAGCCCGCACTTGGCCTACGTCCTCATGAGACCGCCGAAATGGTGCGCGAATTGGTGGAGGCCGACGTCGACTTCATCAAGGACGACGAGAAGCTGATGAGCCCGGCCTACTCGAGCCTGGCCGATCGCGTGAAGGCCATCATGCCGATCATTCTCGATCGCGAGCAGAAGACCGGCAAGAAAGTGATGTACGCCTTCGGCATTTCGCACGCCGATCCCGAGGTGATGGTGCGCAATCACGACATCGTCGTCGACGCCGGCGGGAATGCAGCGGTCATCAACATCAATTCGATTGGCTATGGCGGCTTCTCCTTCCTGCGTAAGCGCTCGCGCCTGGTTCTGCACGCCCACCGCAATGGTTGGGATATCCTCACACGTCATCCCGGTCTTGGGCTGGACTTTCGCGTCTATCAGCAGTTTTGGCGGCTCCTGGGCGTCGACCAGTTCCAGATCAACGGCATCGGCGCCAAATATTGGGAGCCCGACGATTCGTTCGTGCGGTCGTTCGAGGCTCTGCGGCAACCGCTGTTCTCGCCGAGCGATCGGCCGCTGCCTGTGGCGGGTTCGGGTCAATGGGGCGGCCAGGCGCCCGAAACATTCGCGCGGACCGGCCGCACGCAGGACCTGCTCTATCTCTGCGGCGGCGGCGTGGTGAGCCATCCCGGCGGCCCAGCCTCGGGCGTCAGAGCCGTTCGGCAAGCCTGGGAGGCGACGGTCGCCGGTATTCCCCTGGAGACCTATGCCCGCAGCCACCGCGAACTCGCGCAATCCATCGCCAGGTTCGGCGGAGCCAAGAACGATGCGTAGGCTTGTGGCCGGCACAGGCTGGAAGATGAACATCGGCGCGGCCGAGACCGCGCGCCGCGCGGCGGCGCTGGCGCCCGCCGTCGCCAGCTTCGGCAATGCGATCGATATGTTCGTCCTGCCGCCATTCGCTTCGCTGCATGCGGCGCGGCAGGCGTTCTCATCCTCCACCGTCGCCATCAGTGGGCAGAATATGCATTGGGAAGCGTCAGGCGCCTGGACAGGCGAGATTTCGGCGCCGATGCTGGTCGAAGCGGGCTGCAGATGCGTTGAGCTTGCTCATTCCGAGCGCCTCGAATATTTCGGCGAGACCTACGAGCAGGTTCGACGCAAGGTCGATGCGGCAATGGCGTCGGGCCTGACGCCTATCCTTTATCTGGGCGAGACCGACGACGACAGACGTCGAGGCGTCGCGGACAGAGTGCTTGTCGATCAAATGTCCCTGGCGCTCGCGGATCAAGCTGCGGAGCAGGTTCCAAACATCGTACTCGCCTACGAACCGCGCTGGGCTATTGGAGCGACGGCGGCCGCTTCCCCGGACTATGCGGCCGCACGCCACCGAAGTTTGCGAAGCGCGATTGACGCAAGATTTGGTTCGGACGCCGCAGCGCGGACCCGCATCAACTACGGCGGCTCGGTGATGTCGGGTAATGACGTCGCGCTGATGGAGCACGGCGACATAGATGGCCTTTTCGTCGGCCGCGCGGCCTTGTCGCCTAATGGTTTGGCGGAGATCGCGGCAACAGCCGCGCGAGCCACAAGTCGGAGGAACTCTCGATGAAAATTGTGCTTGGCGCCGATAGCGCGGGCAAGCCTCTGCTCGATGTCATAGCCGCGCATCTCGCGGCAAGAGCGGACCTGGAGGTCACCGACCTCAGTCAGTCCGGATATTACGCGCATATGGCCGATCGCGCCGCGAGCGCGATCGGCAGCGGCGAACATGAAAGGGGACTCCTGTTCTGCGGAACCGGGATCGGCGTCTGCATCTGCGCGAACAAGGTTCCCGGCATCCGGGCCGCCTTGACGCATGACACCTATTCGGCCGAGCGCGCCGCGAAATCGAACAACGCGCAAATCATTACGATGGGCGCAAGAGTGATCGGGCCGGAACTCGCAAAGGCCATCGTCGACACGTGGCTCGCCTCGACGTTTGACCACGAGGGTCCGTCGGCAGGGAATGTCAAGGCCATCAATAGCTTGACCGAAAAATACGCAAGGCCGGTTTGATGTCCGAACTATTGCTCTCCTATTACGGCGACGATCTCACCGGGTCTACCGACGTCATGGAGGCGCTGGCCTCGCGCGGAGTGCCGACGGTTCTCTTCACGCGGCAGCCGACCCAGGCGCAGCGCGAGAAGTTCTCCGACATTCGCGCGATCGGCCTCGCCGGTTCGAGCCGTAGTGAAACGCCGACCTGGATGGACGAACATCTGACACCCGCGCTGGCATGGCTGAAGACGCTCGGCGCCGCCTTTTGCCACTACAAGGTGTGTTCGACCTTCGATTCCAGCCCCGCGATAGGCAGCATCGGCCGCGCCATCGACATCGGCCAACGGCTCTTCGCGCAGGCCAGCGTTCCGCTCGTCGTTGGCGCGCCGCAGTTGAAGCGCTACACCGCGTTCGGCAATCTTTTCGCCGCCTATCAAGGGCAGACCTACCGCATTGACCGGCATCCCGTGATGGCGCGCCATCCCGTGACGCCGATGGCCGAGGCCGATCTTCGTCTCCACTTGGCCGAGCAAACCGACAAGAGCATCGGTCTCGTCGACATGACCATGCTCGACGCGGACGACATCGACCAACGCGTGGACGCTGTCATCGCGCAGGGCGCGGAGATCGTGCTGTTCGATGTCGCCGAAATCGCGACGCAGGGAAAGGTGGGGCGGCAGCTGGTTCGGCTGCGCCGCGATGGCGAAGCTTTCGTCGTCGGGTCATCTGGCGTCGAATATGCGCTGTTGACCGAATGGCGACGCGCCGGCTTGATCGCAGGCGCCCCCAGCTTTGCCGAACCGGGTCCGGTCGATCGCATCGCGGTCGTATCGGGCAGTTGCTCGGCGACAACCGAGCGCCAGATCCGCTACGCCGAGGCGCTTGGATTCGACGCGTTCGCGGTCGATCCGAAAGGCCTCGCGGCCGGCGACGGGTCGCTCGTCGACCGTGCGTTGCAGAGAGGCCTCGCGAGCCTCGCGCAGGGGCGAAGCGTGGTCCTCCACACCGCGCTCGGCCCGAAGACCGACGTCGGCGCTCAATTCGAAACCGATGGCGCGCGTCACGCGATCGGCCGCGCGCTCGGCGACATCCAACGCGCACTGATCGAACGAGCGGGCCTGCGCCGCGTCGTCATCGCCGGCGGCGACACGTCGAGCCACGCCTTGCGGCAGCTCGGCGTCTACGCGCTGACGACTCGCCTGCCGCTGCCGACGACGCCAGGATCGCCCCTTTGCCTCGCCCATAGCGACGAGAAGGCCTTCGATGGCCTGGAGATCGCCCTCAAAGGCGGGCAGGTTGGAGGCGACGATTATTTCGAGAAGATCAGATTGGGATCGATCTGACCCTTCATTCCGATCCGGCCAGCGGCCCTATCAATGATACGGTTTTCGGGTGATCAGTTCGTATTCGCGATTTTGGGCCACCAGTTGGACCCGGTTCGCGATTTTAGTGTGGATCGATCTTCGGCGAGGGCTCTGCATCCACGACTGATGATGTCGTCGAGGGTTTCGAGGTCGGGGATGTGTTTGTTGACGATAGGCTCGTCGACGAGTTCCCAGAGCGTTTCGACCGGTTGAAGTTCAGGCGTGTAGGGCGGCAGGAAGACGAGGCGGACGCCGTCGGGAACGTTGAGGTTCGCCGGCCCATGCCAACCGGCGTTGTCTATCAAGAGAACGATGATGCGGTCTCGGCCTGCGCCGGCCTCTTCTGCGAAAGCGCGCA